>CALDHJ010000343.1 GCA_937941555.1 uncultured Granulosicoccaceae bacterium
GTGTGTTGGGGCACGGTGGTTGCGGCCGAGCTGGTGGCGGCAGAACAAGGTGCGGGCATGATGATCATGACCGCGTCGAAGTTTCAGAACACCGACATCGTCATCATGGGGATCATCCTGATCGGTGTGATCGGTTTCGGCATCGACCTGCTGATGCGCTGGGCCGAGAGCCTGTTGGTGCCCTGGAAAGGCAAAGGCTGATCCACGGGCCACTCACGAAAAAGCCACCCTTGTCGGGTGGCTTTTTTTTGGCACGTCGTCCCGGTCTGCAGAAGACGCGCTAGAGGGGGTTGGGGTGGTAGAGGTACGTCATGGCCGACACGGTCAGGACGATGCAGACGAAACCGATGCCCTCGAGTGTGATCGTCGCGCGGAGCCATTTGCCTGCTGTAAGGCTGTCGTGTAGCCGCGGCACGATGACAAATCGGTTGCAGGCGCCCACCAGCAGCACGAAAGCCACCAACGCGAGTTTCACGCGCAGAAGATCTGCGTAGCCGTGTGACGGAATCTCGGTCGGTTTGCCGAGCAGTTGCCAGCCGAGAAATCCGGCGGCAAGCACCAACACCGGCACGATCATCAGCGCCCATTGCCCGAAGTCTTCGGCGAGGTCGGCAGCGTGGCCCCGGTTGCGTGGCAATCGGGTCAGTCGAGAGAGTGGCAACAACACGCCCATCCAGATCGCGGCCAACGTCAGGTGCACTGTGAGCAAGCCGTAAAGCAGCCAACGGGGCTCATGGAGTGTGTGGCCAACCAGGCCCATGCTCAACAACGCTGCAACGGCGCCCGGCACGGCGAGCACCGGCAGGGTGCCCGCACCGATGGTGGTGAACAGCATCCACGCGAGGCCGGCGAGCAGCAGCGCGAAAAAATGCCCGGGTGGGGTTGCGAGCAGGCTCTCGATGACCACGGGATCGAAAGCGCTGGCCGTACTGCCGTAGAGCTGCTTGCTCATGTCGATCCAGGCCACCACGCCGGCCGCAAATGCCAATACACAGGCTGACAGTGCAGTGCGCGGGCTGCGCGACGCGATCATGGCGTCTCGGTCGAGCCACAGCGCGTTGACCAACACAGTGCCCGCCGCGAGCAGGGCGAACCCCAGGCAGATTGCACGCAGGGCGATGCTGACGATCGCGCCGGGGTCATTGGATAGAGCTTCGAACATGGTCAGGGTGTCACCGTGAAGTTCAGTTCACCCGCCACGGGGTGTCCGTCAGCACTCAATGCGCGCCAGGTCACGGTGTGTGGCCCGGTGCGGTCGAGCGGATAGGGCACGGTCCACATCAACTTGGCCGCGTCACGCTCGAAATCGAGTGCGACGAGGGTGCCGTCATCGGCTTGCACTTCAAGCGATGTGAGCATGGCGGGTTTTCGAAAATGGAAAACCAGTTGCTCTGGTACGACTGCAATCGCAGTGCCATGGGCGGGGGTGGTGGAGTCCATCGGGGAGTGGGCCCAGCTCGGGCCGAGCGACACAAGCAGGCCAAGGAGTGCAGCGTGGAGTCCGCCGCGCACGGTTCTCATCATGGATCGAGTCCTCCGGGAAACAGTGGTTCGCGCGCTACCCGGTCTCGAGCACCCACGCTTCGATACCAAGCGACCGCGCCGCATGGAGTTTGGCACGTCCCTGCGAGAGTCCACTGTTTTTGCACACGACCAGGTCGATTCGGTGGTGTTCGAGGAGCGCCTTCTCGCTTGACTGAGTGAACGGGCCCCGCGCGAGTAGAAGTGTGATGTGGGGCGCCAACACCCCGTCTGCCGGCGGCTCTACGCAACGCCACACGTAGTGGTGGCCGGGCACGTCGAGGAGCGGCCTCGACGCCTGGGCGCCGAGCGCCAGCAACACACGGCATGGCGCGCGCGCCGTGAGGGCGCGGGAGATCTCGGCTACATGGGTGAAGGCCGTCCACCGGTCGCCTGTGTCCGGTTGCCAGAGACGCCAGCGCAGCGCAGTGCGTGGCACCCGGCATTCCGTGCACGCTGCCTCGACGTTGTGGCTGATGCGGCCGGCATGCGGATGGCTGCCGTCGATGACCCGCTCGATATGTTCCCTTTTGAGGTACGCCACGAGACCGGCCACCCCGCCGAACGGGCCGCGGCGAACCTCACAATCGCGAGGCAACCGCGGTTGCTCGGTCACGCCGGCGAGGCTGTAGGTCACCTTGTTGTAGCGCGCGAGTCGTGTCGCGAGACGACGCGCTCGAGCCGTGCCACCGATGACGAGGATCTTCACGGTGTCGCGACAGCCAGCAACGCGCCATCGCGGGCGCTGATGACGACATCCACCGACGTTGCCGGATCGGTCAGGGCCTGAGCCTGCTGGCGTGCCAGCGTGGCGACATGCTCGGCGATCGGGATCTGCTCGTTGCGACACTGCTCGAGCACGTCCAGCGCCGTGTTGGCCGCGCGCACAGCGGCCTGCAGTGCGTCACCGCCGCCGACGCTTGCGACCTGCTCGGCGAGCCAGCTGAAATCGACTTGCGAGCGTTTCGAGTGCAGGTCGGTGTGACCCTGCGCAAGCTTGCAGAATTTGCCGAAGCCGCCACCGAGTGTCAGGCGCGACACGGGGTGCTGGCGCAGGTATTTCAGCAACGGTCCGACAAAATCCCCCATATCGAGCATGTCGGTTTCGTCCAGGCCGTAGTGCGCGCGGACCAGGCCCTCGGACGTTGCGCCGGTGCACCCGGCGACGTGCTGTCGGCCGCGCGCACGCGCGACGTCGACGCCGCGGTGAATCGAATGGATCCAGGCAGCACACGAGTAGGGCCGGACGATGCCGGTGGTGCCGAGGATCGACAGCCCCCCGACGATGCCGAGTCGCCCGTTCCAGGTGTCGCGGGCAATCCGTTCGCCGTCGCGAACCGACACAGTGATGTCCCATCCCGGCACGTCACCGTGCTCGGCGGCGATGCCCTGGACGGTCGAGGTCATCATGTCGCGTGGCACGGGGTTGATCGCCGGTTCGCCCACGCCGATCGGCAAGCCGGGCAGGGTCACGGTACCGACACCGCTGCCCGCAAAAAAACGCACCCGGTTCAAGCTGTTGCGTTCAAGCGTCGCGCTGATCAGCGCGCCGTGTGTCACATCCGGGTCATCTCCAGCATCCTTTTCGACCGTAGCGGTGGCAGAATGGGTTTCGAGATCGCTGTCGACGATGGCGAATTCGGGCTGCTCCCCGCGTGGCAAGGTGATGCGCACGTGTGTGGGGATGCGACCTGCAACCAGGCCAAGGCAGGCCGCGTGGCACGCCGCGGTGGCACAGGCACCGGTGGTCCAGCCGCGTCGCAACGTCCCTGATCGCTCAGATTTGTCTGTCATATATGCTCGCACCCGAAGTCACTGCCACCACCTTGCTCGACCGCCTCGGGCTGACCTCGCAAGGCGCCCGCTGGCATCTGCAGCCCGTGCCGGGGGCGTTCAGCAACAGCGTGTGGCGCGCGTCGGCCGAAGGTGCGCCGGATTGTATCGTCAAACGCGGTTCGGGCGAGGCGGGCAATCCGCTGTTTGCCAACGACTGGCATCAGGAAGCCCGTGCCAACCGCCAATTGCCCGGATCACTTGTGCCAGCCCGGCTGCTGCACGAGGGCGCCTGGCAGATCTGGCGCTACGAAGCTGGAGGCTCGCTGCACGAGCCCGAACGCGCAGCCGAACAGCTCAACCGACTGCACTCGGCCGCACCTTGGGTCGGCTTGTCCAGTGTCTGTGGCACGCCCCGCGCGTGGGTGCAGCAGGGTCAGGCGATTCTCGAGCGCCTGCCGGTCAGCGAGTCTGTGTACGCCCTGAGCGTTCGGATGCCGGATGTTCGATCTGCGCCACACGCCGTGTGTGTGGTCCACCGTGACCCGCATCTTGGAAACTGGGTTGGTGGCAGCCGTGCGCTGTTGGCCGACTGGCAGAGTGT
>CALDHJ010000344.1 GCA_937941555.1 uncultured Granulosicoccaceae bacterium
ACCACCGCGCTCGGCCGATTGCGCAACCGGCTTGCGAGTTTCTCACTCGCCACAGCCTGCGCGGCGCTCGCGTTGACGCTGCCGATGGTGTTGCTGTTGGTGCTGGGCAGTATCGGCGAGCGGGTAGAGTCCTGGCGCGACAGCTACCACTTCGCCGCCTACCTCGATCCCTCGGTGGACGACGACGCGGGGCAAGCGCTGGCGGACAGCTGGCAGGCACTCGATACGGTCGCCGACGTCAATGTGATCACACGGCAGCAGGCCGCCGACGACTTCGCCCAGGCGACCGGCGCCGGTGATCTGATCACGGCGCTGGGGAACAACCCGCTGCCGGTCGTCATTCAGGTCTGGCCAGCATCGACGGTTGTAGCGAACGACGCAGTTCCGGACCTCGCGGACCGGCTCGGTGCGTCCGCGGAGGTTGTTGAGATCGACACCGACAGCGCGTGGCTGGATCGGGCCAATGCGCTGCACCGCACGCTGCAACGCGTCACGCTGCTGGTCTGTGCGCTGCTCGCGGTGATCGCCGTCGCGCTGATCGGGAGCGCGGTCAGGCAACAGCTGGTGTCCGTATCCGACGAAATCGCGCTGAGCAAGCTCGTCGGGGCCCGCGACAGCACACTCAGGGCCCCGTTTCTGTTCAGTGGCGCCCTGATCGGGCTGGCCGCGGGCATCCTCGCGATCTGCCTGACCCTGATCGCGCTCGGGGCCCTCGCAGAACCGGTCGCGGGGTTGGCGGCAAGCTACCAGAGTGACTTCCAGCTCGGACAGGTCAGCCTGGGCAATGGCGCCCTGCTCCTGCTCGGTGCGGTCGCCATCGGTGTCACAGGCGCCGCACTGGGCATCGAGTACCGGCTGCGTCGGATTCTGCCGGCTTAATTCATATGTTTACATACGTATAAGGGGCTTTCAGGCACCTTGCATGCACCTTTTGTGTGTTCCGAATCTCCACTTTCGGGAACTTCGGCCGCAATTAGCACTCACAGGATGAGAGTGCTAACATAGAGCCATAACTTTGCAGGAGTTGGCCATGACAACTGCCTTGATGACCCCGAATTCGATGAACGTACCCGCCGTCGGCAACGACCTCGGCGGCTACTTCTCGCGCATTGCAGATATCCCCGTGCTGTCTGCAGAGGAAGAGCGTGCGCTGGCCGAGCGCCTGCACGACGACCACGACCTCGAGGCCGCTCGCCTGCTCATCCTGTCTCAACTGCGCTTTGTGGTGCACATCGCGCGCGGCTACAACGGCTACGGACTGCCGCTTGCCGACCTCGTTCAGGAAGGCAACATCGGTTTGATGAAAGCGGTCAAGCGTTTCGACCCGAGCGTTGGCGTGCGCCTGATTTCCTTTGCCGTGCACTGGATCAAGGCGGAGATTCACGAGTTCGTGATCCGCAATTGGCGCATCGTCAAGATCGCGACCACCAAAGCACAGCGCAAGCTGTTCTTCCGCCTGCGCAGCAGCAAGAAGCGCCTTGGCTGGTTCAACAACGCCGAAGTGGACGCGGTCGCCAATGACCTGGGCGTGACGCCCGGTCAGGTGCTCGAGATGGAGCGTCGCCTGGCGAGCCAGGACGCGGCATTCGATGGCTATCAGGACGATGAAGACACGCTCAGCCCGGCGCCTGCTCAATACCTCCGTCAGGAGGGTGCAGACCCGGCGGCCCTGCTCGAGGCAGAGGACAGCGAGAACGACCAGAATGCGCGCCTGGGTGATGCCATGGCCGATCTCGACGACCGAAGCCGCGACATCGTGACTCGCCGCTGGCTCGCCGAAAACAAGGCGACGCTGCAAGACCTCGCAAATGAGTACGACGTCTCGGCCGAGCGCATCCGCCAGATCGAGAAAAACGCGATGCTCAAAATGCGCAAGGCGATTGCGACACTCGCGTAATCGCCCCCGCTGCTGTCAAGAAGCCCGCCCGTCGGCGGGCTTTTTTTTGTGCGCGGGTGACCTACTCGCCGTCGCGCGTCGTCAGTTTTTCCACTTGATCTGAAATTCGATTTCTTCCTCGCCATCGCCACGCTCGTGCTCGATGTTGTACTGCGCGCGAACCGGCACGTAAATGCGCTCGCCGGCGATCTGGATTTCGAACTTGTCGCCGTTCTCGAGCGCGTCGGCGAGGCGGCGGAGTTTGTCGATGAACTGATCGAGCGGATAGTCCTTCTCGATGTCGCGTTCCGGTTTGTCAGACATGGCTCAAGGCTCCTGGGTGGGGGAATCGGTGAAAGCCGCAATAGCCTCTTGGAAAAAGGGCATCCGTTTGTAGGCGCTGAACGCCGCCGGCATGGCGGCGACATCGTCGCGCAGTTGCACCGCCGCACCGGGTATCGACGCGATCACTTCAAACGGCACAACGTAAATTCTCACAGTGAACACAATGGCACCGGTCGTGGGCAAGCGGCGCAGCGTCTGGCGCTCGACCCGATAGTGCAAGGCGTCGACCGGCTCGTCCGCTCCCGGGAATTCCGCAAGCGATGCGTCGCTCTGCAACGACCAGTTGAACCGTTCAACCGGGTGTTCAGGCCGCAGGTGGTTAAGAAACCGGTCAATGCGATCACCCAAACGTGGGTTCAGCTCGGGCACCGGCGCGTGAATCGCGTGCATGGGTTGGCCCAGTTTCTCAGCCAGCGACCACCGACTGGGCAGGCAAAGACTGCCCGCAGTCAGACGATAGGCCGTGTCGTCGTGCGGCTGAAGAATCAACAGGTCTTCTTGAATCCAGGTCGACAATTCGAAGAGCGACGGCCGGTCAGACCCTTCGAGGCGGGTAGCACTCGGCGTGTGACACAGCGCGCCGTCGCCAGATTCCTGGAAATGGTCGGCATGGTGGGCCAGGAGGTGCGCGCGCAACAGCTGCGAAAGCTCGGCTACGGCCTCGTCGGCTTCGGGCAATTGCGCGTAGACGCGCGCGAGATCCGCTGCGCCCAGCGCGAGCTTGTGCTCGCGGTATCTTTCCCAGCTGCGATCGACCTGCAACCAGTGTGATGCGGCCATGGGCGCCAGTCCCATACGCAGGTTCGGGCCGTCGAGGTGCGGCACGTAGGCACGCGGTGCGCCGGTCGCGTGATCAGAGGTGCTCACGCGAAGGTGCGTTCGAGCACCGGCAGGTAATGGTCCACGAGCAATACCGCAAAGAGTCCCATCAGGTATTTGATCGACACCCAGAAGGTGATCATGGGTTGCTGTGCGTCGTCCTCGTTCTTGTAGAGGAGAATGCAATGCCACAGGAACCAGGCGTCGAGCACCAGCGTACCGAGCAGATAGGGTGCGTTGCTCATGCCGATCAAAAATGGCGCGACGGTTACCGGCACGAGCAGGATTGCGTAGAGCAGCACGTGCAGCCGGGTGTAGGCGGTGCCGTGGGTGACAGGCAACATCGGGATCTCGACCTTTGCGTAATCGTTGCGCCGGTGGATCGCGAGCGCCCAGAAATGTGGCGGTGTCCAGACGAAGACGATGAGCGCGAGCAACAGGGGTTCTGCGGTCACTTCACCGGTCACCGCGGCCCAGCCCAGCACCGGGGGCATCGCGCCCGCGAGACCGCCGATCACGATGTTTTGGGGCGAGGCACGTTTGAGGTAGAGCGTGTAAACCACCGCATAGCCGATCAGCGAGAGGAACGTCAGCCACGCGGTCAGAAAGTTGTTGAACACCACCAGAATTGCCATGCCCAAGGCCCCGATCGCGAGCGCAAACACCAGGACATCCCGCGAGCTGAGCGCGCCTTGCGGTATCGGGCGGTGGCGGGTTCGCGCCATCTTCGCATCGGCCTGCTGGTCGATGAGGTGATTCAGGGCAGCTGCCGAGGCGCTGGCGAGACCAATGCCGAGCGTGCCGGTGATCGCGGGCAACCACGGCACCATGCCGGGCGTCGACAACGCCATGCCGACCACTGCCGTGAACACCAGCAGCAGCACCACGTTCGGTTTCGTCAGTTCGAGGTAGTCCCGCCACGTGCGGGTGTTACCTGCCGTTGTTTCCACAGCCACAGACACCTTGATTGGACAGCCTAGGCGCCCGACTGTCTTCGGGCCCGATACAGCAGCGTCACCAGTGTGACCACCAGCAGCGCAGCACCGCCATTGTGCGCTGTTGCGACGCTAAGCGGCAAATGGAACACAATGTTACTGATCCCGAGCCCCACTTGCAGGGCCAGCACGCCGAGCAACATCCGACCGAGTGCCGCATCGCGACGCTGATCGGCGCGTTTGATCACCGCAAAAGCCGCCAACGCAATCACCAAGGTGGCGACGATGGCGCCGATGCGGTGGCTGATATGGATTGCGACACGGGATTCGTTGGCGAGTACCCCGCCTTCGTAGTCCACCCCGACACCGCGCCAGATCTGGAAGGCGTCGTCGAAGTTCATCGCCGGCCACCACTGGCCCTGACAGGTCGGGAAGTCCGGGCAGCTCAGCGCGGCGTAGTTGGTGCTGGTCCAGCCACCGAGGAAGATCTGCCCGGCGAGCACCACCAGCGCGAGCCACAGAACCGGCCGCGTGCGCTGCAGCTGGGTGTTCGCATCCGCTCCGGGCACCGACGGCCGCTCGGCGCGGCTGTTGCGCAAGTAGAAGATCCACAACAGGCTGAGCGTGGTCAGCCCACCAAAGAGGTGTGCTGTGACCACAGCGGGTTTGACCAGCAGGGTTACCGTCCACATGCCGAGCATGCCCTGGAAGATCACGAGCGCGAGCAGAGCCACTGCGAGCCCGAGCGGCGCGCCCTCCTGGCGGTGACGCCACGAGAGCAAGACCATGCCGATGATCAGCAGACCGAGCAATGCCGCGACATAGCGGTGGATCATCTCCTTCCAGGCTTTGACGATCTCGACGGGGCGCTCGGGGTAGGCCTCGTTTGCAGCGGCGATCTCCTCGCCCTGGGGAACCGTGATCGTGCCGTAGCAACCAGGCCAGTCCGGGCAGCCGAGGCCCGCGTCAGACAGGCGTACCCAGGCGCCCAACACAATCACGATGAACGCCATCACGGCGCCACACAACGACAGTCGAGACAACAGTTTCATGGTTTATCCGATCCGCGAGGCTTTGAGCAGCACTTTGATGTCTTTCAACATCGATTTGGCCGGGATGTCAGCGGGAAAGCGCATCATCAAGTTGCCGAATGGGTCGACCAGATAGAACTGGCCGGGCGTTGAAAACACCTCTTCGCCGACAGCGTTCGACACACGGGTACGCAGTCCGTCACCGTCGGCGTCAGCGCCGGCGTAAAGCAACTGGACGTGTTCCTCCTGAAGCGCCTCAGCGGGTTCCGTATCACTGACCAATAACCGTCTGACGCGGTACATCTCGCGCCCGAGCATCACCCGCACCTGGCGGCTGAAATAGAGGCGCTCTTCACAGGCGGCGTCGCAGGCGCCGTCGTTGAAGTACACCAGGGTCCAGTGACGCTGCAGACCGGTTTCATCGACCGGGGCCTTGTCGCCGAGCGCGCCCTGGTCAAATTCCCCGAGCGGCACTGCCGGCTCGAGCAACACGCCATTGGCTTTGCTGGCAAAGATGCCACCTTGTTTGACGTTCTGGAAGTACAGGGTCGCGCCACCATAGGGCACGGCAAAACAGGCGATCACCGCGATCAGTTTCAGTCGGCTGCGCCACAGATTGGGCTTGTCGTCGCTCATGTTGACTCCGGTCGCCGTCGTGTGCAGACGACCAATGTGATGATGAAAAGGGTTGCTGCCAACGCGAACCACTGCAGCGCGTAGGCGTAATTTTTCTCGGGGCCTTTTTCGAGCGGCTTCCAGTGTGCTTGGAATCCCCACTCGAGCTCACCCGGTTGTAAGAC
>CALDHJ010000345.1 GCA_937941555.1 uncultured Granulosicoccaceae bacterium
GCAGAATGCCGGGCAACTTCGGAGCAAAGCGTTTCATCGCAATCAGCGCTGCGAGTGAGCCCAGTCCCATCGCTAGCGTCGGCAGATGGGTTTGCGACGGGACCGCTTCGATCAGGTGGCCGATCACGATGTAGAGGTGCACACCGGTGTCGAGATCGATGCCGAACAGCTTGCCGAGCTGCAAGCTGCCGATCACGATGGCCGCGGCGTTGGTGAAACCGATCACAACCGGGTGCGACAGGAAGTCGACCAATATGCCGAGCCGCAACAGTCCGAGCACCATCTGAAAGACCCCGACCATGAGCGCGAGCGCAGCGGCCATGGCGATGTAGGCTGCAGGTTCGAGCTGCATCGGCACCAGAGCGGCCGCGGTCATCAAGGATATGATCGCAACCGGCCCGTTCTGCAGTTGACGCGAGGAGCCGAACAGCGCGGCGATGATGGGTGACAGGAAGGCCGCGTAGAGCCCGATCCAGGGCGGCAGCCCGGCGAGCTGGGCATAGGCCATCGATTGCGGCACCAGAACCAGTGCGATCGACACGCCCGCGATCAAGTCCGCGCGGAGGATCTCCGGGTTGCGCAGTTCGCCGATCCAGTCGGTGAAGGGGTAGAAGAGCTCGGCACGGTCGGCGAGCCAACGACGGGAAGCGGACGGCGTCTCGGCTTCAGCCCGTTCGGGCGTGTCCTCAGTGCTCATCGGTCATCCTGTGTTTGCGGGGTCTCGAGACCCGGGTCCTGTTGTTGGGCAGCTTCGGCCGCGGCGGCGGCCACGGCCTGACGGGCTTCGTCGTCAAGTGTGGCATCGGCGGGGGTATCCAGCTTAACGCGAACTTCCTTGCGTGCGAACTGGATGCCGTTGTTGTCGAACGCGTTCTGCACTCGCGCGAGGATTTCCTTGCGCAAGGTGAACTGTTTGCCGGGTTTTGCCATGAATTTTCCGCGCACGACGATGCCGACATCGTCGACCTCGAGCGCACCCTGCGATTTGAAGGGTTGGATGAAGTCGTCAGCGAGTTCCGGAATCTCGAGCATATCGCGCCCGATCTGTTTGAAGAGCTTCTTGACGGTGTTCAAGTTGGTCTCGAAGGGCACCGTGAAGCGCAATTTCATGATGACCCAGTCGCGTGAGTAATTGGTAATGCGTGGGATGTCGCCATAGGGGATAGTGTGGATGGCACCGCGGTGGTGTCGCAGTTGCATCGAGCGCAGGGAGATGGCCTCGACCGAGCCGACGGTGCCCTCGATGTCGACGTACTCGCCGGCGCGAAAGGCATCATCGATCAGGAAAAATACCCCTGAAACCACATCAGCCACGAGCTTCTGCGCGCCGAAACCGATCGCGAGGCCGACCACACAGGCACCGGCGAGCAGCGGCGTTGTGTCGATGCCGAGCGAGCGCAGCGCCATGAAGGCCGTGACGGCGACAATCGCGACATGCGCGACCCACCGCACCAGCGGCAGGATGGTCGCCAGCCGCGAGATACCGGTGCCACCGCCTTCGCCTCCCATGTCGTCGGCCTCGGGGTCGACCCCGGCGATGGTCTGTTCCTTGGCGATGCGGCTGTTGATGCGCAGATCCACCACCTCCCAGGCGAGGTACCCCAGGCCAAGTGTGCCGAGCAGATCAATTGTTCGCGTGGCGGCGAGGGTGCCGATGCCGCTCATGGCCATGCCCTCGACGTCGAGATCCCAGATCTCGACGATGCCCCAGAGCACGCCGCCGAAGACCAGCACACGGCCAATGCGTATGTAGCTGCGGCGGGCGGCCATCCAGGCGCGCTCGGCGATGGCGCCTTCGCCCTTGAGGGCGGGCATGGCGTTGTTGACGACACCGCGCACGGCCGTGTCGAAGAGCGGCACACTCAGCATCAGGGTCACGAACTGCAAGCCCTGTCCGTCTCTGAAAAGGTGCCAGAGTTTGTTGGCAGCGAGCGCTTCGACCAGCAACCAGTTGAACGCGACCAGGGCGATGGCGAAATAGGGGAAGTGTCTGGCGACCCAGACTTCGCGTGGCGTGTTGTCGCCGTCGCGTGAGAGCAGCATGTTGGCGGAGTCGGCACGGACATGCCAGAGCGACCAGATCAGGTATAGATGCGTGACGACACCGAGCCAGAAGCCGATCCACGAATTGCCGACGTGTACGCCGTTGACGTTGTTGAAGTGGATAATGAATCCCGACAAGCCAATCAGGAAGAAAAACAGAATGCCGTGGCGGAAGAAGTGCTGCGCGGTGTGATCAGAGCAGTGCAGCAGACGGTAGGCCGGACTGCGCGGGGCAAGTGCAAACCGCATCAGAGCCGCTGCCGCCCGTGGCAGGATCACGGCCATGAGAATGAAACTCTGGCTGATGTCGGCGTCTTGTTCCGAAATCAGGGTGTTGCGCACGACCCCGCCTGCCAGCATGAAGGCAAAGAGTGCCGCAATCTCAGTCAGGAAGCGCGCGAGGAGCGCGCTGATGGTGTCGCGCAAGCGCGTCGGGCGCGTGCCGTCGAGCAGCGAGCGACGCCAGTGGCGGGTCAGCCGCCAGAAAGCCATTTCAACCGCCAGTGCAACCAGCAGCGACAACAGAACCACTTTGAGGGTCTGCGCAACCGCACCCAGTGGTCGCTGTTCGGCGAAGGTTCGCATCGCGTCGCGCTGGCTGGCGGGCAAGCCCGGAATGGCTTTCACCGCCGTGTCGATATTGTTGCCGATGCCGGTGAAGGTGTTCGCGAAAAATGTTTGCAGTTGTTGCGACTCGGTGCCATTGACAGCCGGTGCGAGGCGCACCTCGCGATTGAGCTGGTCCACCAGCAGAGTG
>CALDHJ010000346.1 GCA_937941555.1 uncultured Granulosicoccaceae bacterium
GCCGATTGGCGGCGACAGCGAAGACTCACTCGCGCCACGCCGCACCCGGATGAGCCTCTTTCTCGATGCGGGCAATGTCTTCACCGACTACGACAGTTTCTCGGCATCGGGGTTGCGGCTGAGCTACGGCATCGGCCTGACCTGGCTCTCCCCGGTGGGTCCGTTGAAGTTCAGCCTCGCCAAGCCCATCGAAGAGGAAGACGGTGATGACCTCGAGCCCTTCCAGTTCAACATCTCCTTCTGAGGTGACATGTTGCCAACGCCGGGGTCGAGGGTGAAGTGGTAGACTGGGCCTGTCTCTACAGGTCTCTGTTGACGCCCATGACCCGACTCATTGCCTTGTGTGCGCTGCTTGTCGGCAGCCTCGGTCAGCCGCTTATGGCGGAGGACGGTAGCCGTGTCGGTTTCGTGGACGTGGGCTACCTGATCGACAACTCGCCGCAAGCCGAAGCGGCGACCGAACGACTCGAAATCGAGTTCCAGCCACGCCAGCGGGAAGTCACTGAAACGCGTGAACTGCTCGATGCGCTTCGGGCCGAGTTGGCGGAAGTGAGCAGTGACGACGAACGCAGCATCGAACTGCAACGGCGTATCGTCGAGCTCGAGCGGCGTGTCCTGCGCACCGAGCAGGCTTTTCGCGAAGACCTCAACGTGCAACGCAACATCGAGCTGCGAAACGTGCGCGAAGAAATCCTGCAGTCGGTTGCGGCCTTTGCCGAGGCGCAGGGATTCGATTTCCTGCTGACCGACGGGGTCGTGTTTGCCAGTGATCGGGTGGATGTCACCGAGCGGATCCTGAAGCAGTTGCGCGAGCAGAACTGAATGCCCGCTGCAGCAACCCGACTCACGGCTGGCGCGATAGCGGCACAACTATCACTCGAGCTGGACGGCGATTCGGATACGCCTGTCAGCGGCATCAACAGCCTGGCTGACGCCAACGCCGAAGACGCTGTGTTCGTCGCAGACCCGAAATACCTGCCGCAGCTCGCCGATACGCGCGCTGGCACGGCAATCCTCTCACCAGCCCACCGTGCGCAGTTTGCCGGCACCGCCTTGCTCAGCGACAACCCCTATCTCGCCTACGCCCGGCTGAGTCAGTTGCTCTACCCGCTGTCGACGCCGGCCGCCGGTGTACACGGAACGGCTCTGATCGACGCCAGTGCGCACGTGGATCCCACCGCGAGCATCGGACCCTACGTGGTTGTCGCGGCGAATGCGCGCATCGCGGCCGGGTGTGTTGTCGGCGCCCATTGCGTGCTCGGTGAGTCCGTCACGCTCGGTGCGCACACGCGCCTGCATGCGCGCGTCGTGATTCACGATCGGGTTGCCCTGGGCACGCAATGCACCGTGCACAGCGGCGCAGTGATCGGCTCTGACGGGTTCGGGTTTGCCCCTGATGCGGCAAAGCGGTGGCACAAGATCCAGCAGATCGGAAGCGTTCGCATCGGTGACCGTGTCGAGATCGGCGCCAACACCACCATCGATTGCGGCGCCATCGATGACACGGTCATTGCCGATGGCGTGATCCTCGACAATCAGATTCAGATCGGTCACAACGTCCACATTGGCGAGAACGCAGCGCTGGCCGGGTGTACCGGTGTGGCCGGCAGCACGCACATCGGCGCGCGTGTGCAGGTCGGGGGGCACAGCGCGCTGCTGGGCCATTTACAGATCGCAGACGATGTCATCCTGATGGGCCACTCGGTGGTCAGTGGCTCTCTGCGGTCGGCTGGTGTGTACGCCTCCGTGATGCCGGTGATGCCGGTGCGCGTCTGGCGTCGACTGGTCGCGCGATTTCGCCAGTTGGATCGCCGGGCATGAAGCCCATTTTGGTGTGTGGGGTGGTGATTGGCCGCCGACGGTGGAGGGGTGGGACCTATACTCCCGTAGAACACCACGCGCCGTGTCCACCTTCAACACCGACCGTTCAGTGCGAATAGAATTATGGAACTCACAGACATCATCAAACACCTGCCGCACCGGTACCCCTTTTTGTTGGTGGACCGTGTGGTCGAGATCGAGGTCGGCAAATCGATCAAGGCGATCAAGAACGTCAGCGCCAACGAACCGCAGTTTCAGGGGCACTTTCCCGATCTGCCCGTGTTCCCCGGCGTGCTGATTCTCGAAGCTTTGGCGCAGGCTTCGGCGCTGTGTGCCTTTCGCGCAGAGGATGGCAGCGCACTGGGCAAACTCTATTTGTTTGTCGGTATCGACAATGCCCGATTCAAGCGGCAGGTCGTGCCAGGCGACCAGTTGATTCTCGATGTGCAGGTCGAAAAAGCCAGGCGCGGCATCTGGAAGTTTCAGGGCACGGCCAGTGTTGACGGCGACGTCGCAGCTACCGCGGACCTGATGATCGCGGTTCAGGACACCCCATCGTGATTCACCCAACCGCAGTTGTAGATGAGTCGGCCTCTGTTGATGAGAGCTGTCAGGTAGGTGCCTACAGTGTCATCGGCGCCAATGTCACCCTCGGCGCTGAAACCGTAATCGATCCTCATGTGGTGGTCGAAGGGCCAACGCGAATCGGTGCGCACAATCGCATTCACGCGTTTGCCTCGGTTGGCGGTGCGCCGCAGGATCTGAAATACGACGGTGAAGAGACCTGGCTCGAAATCGGTGACCACAACACCATCCGTGAGTACGCCACCGTCAACCGTGGCACCGGACAGGGCGGCGGATACACCCGCATCGGAGATCACAATCTACTGATGGCCTACACCCACGTGGCGCACGATTGCCAGGTCGGCAGCCATGTGGTGTTCTCGAACGGCGCTTCACTGGCTGGTCACGTGGTCGTCGAGGATTATGCAACCCTGGCCGGATTCTCGTTGGTGCACCAGTTCTGCCGAGTGGGCTGCCACAGTTTTGCGGGCATGGGGTCGGCGATCAACTGCGATGTCGCACCCTACACACTGGTGTCGGGCAACTTCGCCAAGGCGCGCGGCATCAACACCGTCGGGCTCCGTCGCAAGGGCTTTGCACGTGAGACCTTGTCCGGCTTGAAACAGGCCTACAACAGCCTGATTCGCGACCACGGCGACCGCACGCAGGCAATGGTCGCGATCGAGCCGTTGGGCGAACAACACCCGGAAGTCGCGCATTTCGTGCAATTCATTGCAGCGAGCACGCGTGGGGTCGTGCGGCACAATACCCGCACCGAGAGCCAATCTGCCTGAAGAACGCGCTTCGCCATCACGCGTGGGCGAGCGTCTCGATCAGGCCGGCAACGCGTGCCGAGGCGCCAGGCTCTCCCATGCGGGCACTCACTTCGGCGAGGTCGGCCAAAACGCGCTCGCGGTGTTCGTTGTCGTCAAGCAGGGCCACCACTTCCCGGCACACGGCCGCAGGTGTCGCCTCGTGCTGAACCAGC
>CALDHJ010000347.1 GCA_937941555.1 uncultured Granulosicoccaceae bacterium
GGGTTGCCGCCGGGCTCGGTGGCGAAGCAATCAAGTCCCGCGGCCGCGACATGCCCGCTTTCGAGAGCGGCAACCAAGGCCGCCTCGTCCACCAGCGCGCCACGCGCTGTATTCACAAGCACGGCCCCACTCGGCATCTTGGCCAGGCGATCGGCATTCATCAATCCGGTGGTGTCAGGCGTCGCCGGGCAATGCAGCGAGACAAAGTCGGCGACCGCCAGGAGCTCATCGAGTGATTCGTGGAAGGTTGCGCCCTGCTCCTGCTCCGCCGGCAGGCGGCTGCGGTTGTGGTAGTGGATGGCCATGTTGAAGCCACGTGCCTTTTCGGCAAACGCACGCCCGACACGGCCCATGCCGACAATGCCGAGCGTCGCGCCAGTCACCTGCTTGCCGACCATGAAGCTTGGCGACCAGGTGTCCCATGCTCCGGAGCGCACCAGCCGGTCGCCCTCGACCGCGCGGCGTGCGGCGCCAAGCATCAACAGCATGGCGATTTCCGCCGTCGCGTCGCTCAACACGTCGGGCGTGTTGGTGACAGTGATACCTCTCGCTGCGAGGGCAGCGAGGTCACAGTGGTCGACACCCACCGAATGGTTAGCGATGATTTTGAGCCGACCGTCGAGTCGCGCGGCCACATCAGCCGAGAAGTGCTCGGAGTGGCAGGGCACGATGGCATCCACCTCGGCGCTCATCGCGACGATCTCATCGCTGCTGCTCAGACCGTCGTCCCAGTTGATAACGCAGTCGTAGTCGCGCTGCGCGCGCGCCAGCGTCGCCTCGGACAAGCGACGCGGGATCCAGATTTTCGGGCGACTCATTCGGGCTTTTTCCGCACCGTTTCATCCCAGAAATCGTACAGCGCCAACGCGATCACGAAGAGGGCGATGATCATGAACGGAAAACCGCCCCAATAGCCGGCGAAACCGGTCGAGATCGAGTGCGACAAACCGATGACAAAGGTCATCATCAGGCCGGTGCCAATCAGGGCAACCAGAATGCGAACTGAACGGGACATGACTCGCTCCTCATTCCTCAGCAGATTGCAGGGTAGCTTGCACCCACGCGGCTGTGCGCAGCAAGCGATCGTCTTCTTCGCGGCCACCGATCAACTGCACCCCGATCGGCAGGTTGTTCTCCCCAACCAACACCGGCAAGGTCAGCGCAGGCAGTCCGGTCAGGCTCCAGATACGGCAAAAAATCGGGTCACCGGTGCCGCCGGATGCGCGCAGTGGCGCCTCGCCGGTGGCGGCGGGCGCGAGTATCGCGTCGAAGTCGTTGAAGTGTTTGGCGCAGAACGCCTCGGCGGATTCCCGGACGGCCTGGGCGTCTTCGTATTGTGTCTGGCTGATGCCGCGGCCCCTCTCGATCACCGTCTTGAGGCTGTCGCTGAGCTGGTCGCCGTGGGTGTCGATCACCTCGCGAAGGTGCTGACAGAACTCGTACTCGTGAATCGTCAGGTGCACATCGATCAGACCGCTCAAGCTCGCCGACACCGGCAAACGGGTCACGCGATCACCGAGTACATCGATCACCGCCTCGAGCCCTTCGCGCGCATCCGGCGCCAACTGGTCGTGAAACGGGAATTCGAAAAAGGCAATGTCGGGCTCGACCGGCACCGCCGCCCGCGCGCCCCCGAGCAGGTCGGGTCGTGGGCGTGCCAGGCTGCTGGTGTCGCGGGGGTCAAAGCTGGCAATACTCTGACTCAGCAGAGCCAGATCTTCGAGTGACCGTGCGAAGGTGCCGAGGTGATCAAGCGTCGCGGAGGTCTGCAACACACCGGTGCGCGATAGCATGCCGCGCGTGGGTTTGAAGCCGAAGAGTCCGCAATAGGAAGCCGGGCGAATCACCGAGCCCCCGGTCTGCGAGCCGATCGCCAGCGGCACATGGCCCGCCGCCACCGCCGCGGCCGAGCCGCTCGACGACCCGCCAGGCGAGCGCGCGGTGTCATGTGGGTTCAAGGTGTCGGTCGGGTGCACGAACGCAAGCTCGGTGGTCTTGGTCTTGCCCAGAATCACCGCACCCGCCTCGCGCAAGCGGTTGACGATTTCCGCATCGCTCGACGGCTGCCGCCCGGCGAAAGCAGCCGAGCCGCACTCGGTTGGCAGGTCGCGTGTGTCAACGATGTCCTTGATCCCGACCGGCACGCCGTGCAGCGCACCCGTCGCCTTGCCGGACTTGCGGATGTGGTCCATCTCGCGCGCCTGCGCCAGGGCCCACTCAGGCTCGAGCTGAGCCCAGGCCCGCAACGGATCGTCGCCGATCCGCTCCAGACACGCCTGCACCAGACGCTCGGAAGACAGGCGACCCTCGAGAATCGCCGCGCGTGCGTCCAACGCGCTCAGGGTATGCAGTTCGGCGCGCATCAGGGGATGTAGACACCGAAGAGGTAATCCGGCAACCATAGCGCAATACCCGGGAACTGATACATCAGCACCATGCACAGGATCACGATGCCGAGATACGGCATCAACCCCTTGAAGATCTCGATCAGTTCGATCTTGCCCTTGAGCACACCCTTCAAGTAGTACGCGCTCATCGCCATCGGCGGTGTCAGAAAGGACGTTTGCAGGTTCAACGCGACCAGCATCGCAAAGAAGTACGGGTTGACGCCGAAGGTGTCGAGCATCGGCAGGAAGATCGGTACGAAGATGATCAGGATCTCGGACCATTCAAGCGGCCAGCCCAGGACGAATATGATCAGCTGTGCAAGCACCAGAAATTGCCAGGGCTGCAAATTCATCGCCACGAACCACTGCTCGATCACATCGTGCCCGCCGAGAATCGAGAACACACTCGCAAAGGTCCATGAACCAACGAACAGCCAGCAGACCATGGCAGTTGCCTTGGCGGTCAGAAACACGCTCTCCTTGACCTTCGTCCAGGTCAGCGAGCGGTACAACACCGCCAACACCAGCCCACCGAGAGCGCCCATGGCCGCGGCTTCGGCCGGGGTCGCGAGCCCACCGAGTATCGATCCCAGGACCAACATGATCAGGACGGTCAAGGGCACGAAGCTGATGAGCAGATCGAGGTAGATC
>CALDHJ010000348.1 GCA_937941555.1 uncultured Granulosicoccaceae bacterium
GTCCTCGATGTGCAGAACTATCCGCTGACCGGGTCGGTGCCGGGTGTGATTGCCCGGCTGCGCGACCTGCCGCTGCTGCCGGTCGCCGATCAGTTGGTCGACCGCATCCGCGAGATTGCGGCGATTGCCGCGGAGCGCGCCCAGAGCGCCCAGAGCAGCTAAGGCGTCAGCAGCTCGGTACCGGTTACCCGTTCAAGTTCAATGAGGGCGGCCTGCCAGTGATCGAGCGGCACCTTGATGGTCTGCATGCCCATCGCTTTTGCCGGTTTGAGGTTGATGCCGAGATCGTCGAGAAACACACAGTCGTGCGGATCGACCGATAGCCGCTCGCACGCCAGACGGTAGATCGCGGGCTCGGGCTTGCGCATCCCGACGGTTGCACTTTCGATCACCGCATCGAAGCTGTCCATGACCCTTGCCACGGCGCCCCTGTCGTCGTTGCCAACCCACTCGGCAGCCGTGCTGCCGGGCGTGTTGTTGGTGATGCAGGCGGTTTTGAAACCGGCGCCGATCAAACGCTGATGGGCCTCTGCCATCGCGGGGCGCAGCTGCAGTGACAGCAACGACATCAGCTCACGGCCGCTGACCGGATGGCCGGCGTCCGTGGTCTCGCGCAGGAAGGCGTCATCAAAATGCTCGAGATCGATTTCGCCGCGTTCGAAGCGGCCGAAGGCACCGTGGTCAGTCTGGGCCTTGATGGTGCCGGCGAGAAACTGCAGTGGCAGGTGCTTCGCGATTTCGTAGGCGGCAAACCGCGACAAGGGTGACTCGGTAAACACGCCACCGAAATCGAATATGACGGCGACAGGCGGTGCGGGTAGGGGCGTCGACAAGAGGGGCTCTCCGGTATCGTGTCGTGCGGTGGCAGCGGCACAGCATAGCCTGCATGACAGCGAGCGGTGTGCTCGGGCATCATGGCGTCCCGATTGACGACGGTGGTCACGATGCCCAAACGACCCGAAGCCATGCCCCGCGATGCGTTCGCGCGTTTCAGCGCGGTGCCGACGCGCTGGGCGGACGCCGACGTCTACGGCCACGTCAACAATGCCATCCACTACCAGCTGTTCGACACTGCCGTGAACGGACCCCTGGTCGAGGCGGGCCTGCTCGACCCGGCGCGCAGCGATGCCGTGTTTCTGGTGGTGGATTCCGGGTGCAGCTATTTCAACGAGCTGCGCTTTCCCCAGGTGATCGATGCCGGCGTGGCAGTGTCGTCGTTGGGTTCATCGTCAGTGACCTACCGCGTGGGACTCTTTGTCGAGGGTGCTACCCGAGCCGCGGCGCAAGGCCACTTCGTGCACGTCAACGTCGATCGGATCAGCCGCGCGCCTCGGCCCATCGATGGCGGGCTGCGCGACTACCTCAACACGCTCGTGTTGCCACACCCAACGGATTGACGCCCCCCACATGACAGAACAATCGCCTGAACGCCCCGCACACTTTGAGTCCGCCTACCCGTTACAGGCGCATATCGGCTTCGAAATGGTCGAGTGGACCGCAGAGCGGGTTGTGTTCCACCAGGAGGTGGCCGAACACATCGGCAATCGCTATGGCATTCCGCACGGGGGCATTTACGCCGTGCTGCTCGATACCGCAATGGGGTATGCCGGCTGCTACACCGGCGATCCGGCGCAAAAGCGCATGGCCATGACCTTGTCGCTGACGGTCAATTTCATTTCTCGCCCGCGCGGGGCGCTGCTGATTGCAAGCGCGAGCAAGCGCGGTGGCGGGCGCCGCACGTTCTTCGCCGACGGCGAGGTGCACGACGAAACCGGTGAACTGATCGCCACCGGCAGCGGCAGCTTTCGCTACCGCCAGTCGAACTGAGCGCGGCTCAGCTCGTGCTCTGCAGCGTGTTCATGACCCGATAGAGGTGTTGGTCACGGTCGCCGAGCTGGTGGTCGATCATGGTCAGGCGCTTCGCGTAGTGCGAGACGCTGTACTCCCAGGTCATCGCTATCCCGCCGTGCATCTGGATCGCTTCCTCGGCCACGAGCTGCCCGGTGCGGCCAACGAGGTTCTTGGCCATCGAGACCGTGCGAGCGCTGTCGTTACCAGAGAGACGTGAGGCGGCGAGTTGCGTGATCGAGCGCGCCTGCTCGATCTCGATCGAGAGGTCGACAAAGCGGTGTTGCAAAGCCTGGAACGCGCCGATCGGCACGCCAAACTGCTTGCGCGTGCCGAGGTACTCGAGGGTGGTATCGCGCAACACATCCATGACCCCGACCGCCTCGGCGCAGAGTGCGAGTGCGCCGGCATCGAGCGCGTCCTGCAACGCGTCAGTGGCGTCGGCGAGTAGCAGTGTCGCCGGGGTGTCGCGCAGCAAGAGCTCGCACGCACCGCCACCATCGATCAGGGCGTAGGGGTGTTGTTCTGCGCCATCGCTTGCCACCGCAAAGAGTGCGAGGGTGCCGTCGAGTGTGGCGGCGACGAGCATCACCGTGGCGGCGGGGCCGCCGTAGACTAGGCTCTTGCGGCCATTGAGTCGATAGCCACTGTCAGCCGCTTCGGCACGGGCGTCGATACGCTCGAGTTCAAACCAGGCGTCAGCTTCGTCGAAGGCGAGTGCGCAGCGCGTCTCGCCGCTGATGGCCGCTTCGAGCTCGGCGGCGCCGCTTGCCGCGAGCAAACGGATGGCCATGAGTTGCGGCAGCACTGGCTCGCTGCACAACGCGCGGCCCAGGCGCTCGAACACACAAGCGATATCGAAACCGTCGCCGCCGAGACCGCCGGCAGATTCGTCTGCGAGTGCGGCGAAGGCGCCCATCTCGCTCAAGGCCTGCCACGCGGCCGGGTTACTGTATGGCGCCTCGAACGCAGCGGCATCACGCGTCCCGATGTCACAGTGTTCGGCGAGCAGGCGGTCCAGTG
>CALDHJ010000349.1 GCA_937941555.1 uncultured Granulosicoccaceae bacterium
CCGATCCCGCACTACGCGTGTTCCAACCCCGGTGTCCTGGCCCGGGTGTTTCACCAATGGCTGTGATGAACTATCCGGGCTAACCACTGGCGACCGTCAGTTCGTCGACCAGCATCGAGCCGTTGCGCAGGTTGGCACTCAGACAGGTGTCATTGCCCACAGCGACCAGATTCCGGTACATGTCCGCGAGGTTGCCGGCCACTGAGACGCCTTCGACCGGGTGGACGATCTCCCCGTTCTCAACCCAGAACCCGGAGGCGCCACGTGAGTAGTCCCCGGTCACTGGATTGCCACCGTTACCCATCATCTCGGTCACATAGAGCCCGCGCTGCATGGTTGAGAGCAGGCTTGCAAAATCCTGTTCGTCGCCCGTGACACTGAGGTTGCAGACCCCACCGGCGTTGCCGGTCGTCTCGAGTTCAAGCTTGCGGGCGCTGTAACTCGAGAGCACCCAGCCGGTCAGTACCCCGCCATCGATGAGCTTGCGCCGGCTGCGCTCCACCCCTTCGGCATCCACAGATGCGCTGCTCAGCGCGCGCGGGATGAACGGGTTCTCCTCGATGGTCAGGAAGGCCGGAAACACCGACTCACCGAGCGAGTCCATCAGGAAGCTCGCGCGCCGGTAAAGCGAACCGCCGCTGATCGCGTTGATGAAGGACTGCACCAGACCGCGCGCCATCGATGGCGAAAACAGCACCGGGTAGCGGCCAGTCGTAATTGGCCGCGGCTCGAGGCGAGCCACGGTGCGCATCGCGGCCTCTCGACCCACGGCAGCTGCGTCTTGCATGTCTTCGGCGGCACGCGCAGTGGTGTACCAGTGCTCGCGCTGCATGTTGCCGCCCTCACCCGCGACAAGAGAACAGCTGACGCTGTGCCGCGTGCCCGTGCTGGTGTGCAGGAAGCCGTGGCTGTTGGCGTACACACTCTCACCGGCGTAACTCGCAACCGACGCCCCGTTGGAGTTACTGATGCGGCTGTCGGCCTCCCGGCCGGCCGTCTCACACGCGGTCGCCAGGTCGATCGCCGAATCCACATCGATCTGCCAGGGGTGGTACAGGTCCAGCGGCACGATGTCACGCGCCATGCGCTCGATATCCGCGAGGCCCGCACACGGGTCTTCCGAACCGTGGCGCGCAAAGGCGCAGGCCCTGGACACAACAGATTCGATGGCATCGGCCGAGAAGTCTGCACTGGAGGCCGACCCTTTGCGCTGCCCGACATAGACCGTCACATCCAGATTCCGGTCGCGCTGCTGTTCCAGCGATTCAACCTCGCCCAGTCGAACTCCGACGTCCAGACCGAGTCCACGTGAGACGTTGACATCGGCGCCCGTCGCGCCGTGACGTCGCGCACAGTCGAGTACCTGTTGCGCCAACGCGGTCAATGCGACCGGGCTCTCGTGTTGCAGAATATCGATCGAAGTCATGAGCTTTCCATTATCTGTTGGGGTCTGACACACCAAAGTGAGAAAAAAATTGAGAACAACCCCGGCCTTCCTCGCGCTGTGCGCAGCGCTGGTGCTGACGGCGTGTACGCGCCTGCCGCAAACGGGTCAACTGGCCGACAGCCGGTTGGTCGAAACCAGCGGCATCGCGGCGACACAATCCGGGCCTGCCGGGGTTTGGGCACTCAACGACGGCGGCAACGGTGCCGCTCTCTACCGCCTCGATGGCAGTGGCTCCACACAACAACGCGTCGCGGTGCTCGGCGCGCGCAACCGCGACTGGGAAGACCTCGCGGCGTTCACCTGGCGCGACCGCAACTGGATCGTGATCGGAGACATCGGCGACAACGCCGCGCGCCGGCGCGCCGTCAGGCTGCACCTGCTGCCCGAACCCGGCCCCGAAGACACCACAGCACGCCCGGTCGCGAGTCTCACACTGATGTACCCCGACGGCCCGCGAGACGCCGAGGGACTGGCGGTGGACGCGACCACAAGCACGCTGTACGTGCTCTCGAAACGCGACCGGCCGAATCGCCTCTACCAGCTTCCGCTCTCGGCTTTCGACACCCCCGAGACGCTGCACAGCTTCGAGTGGGTCGGCACGGTGCCGCTCGACGCCACACCCGGGGTGCAAGCGGTGATTCGGCAACCCGTGTTGCTGGCGATCGGGGGCTACTCGACCGCCTTCGACATAAGCGCTGATGGCAAGCGGGCGGTCGTGCTCGGCTACCGCCGCGCGCGCACCGTGACCCGGCGCGGCGACGAAGCCTGGCTCGACGCGCTGCAGCGGCTCACGCCGCTCGCAGATCACGACTTGTCGCAGGCGGAGGCCATCACGTTCAACCGCGCCGGCTCGGCGGTCATCGTCACGAGCGAGGGCGAACTCGCACCGCTGATCACGCAAGCGGTGCCCTGATCCACGCACCCGGGACCTGACAGCTTGGCGGGACATCTGGCCGGTGCTCACGCGGTCGCCGTACCACCCACGGTCAGTCCGTCCACACGCAGAGTGGGCTGACCAACGCAGACTGGCACCGACTGACCCTGTTTGCCACAGGTGCCGACGCCGCGGTCGAGGGCGAGATCGTTGCCAACCATGCCGATACGCGTCATCACGTCCGGGCCGCTGCCGACCAGGGTCGCCCCCTTGACCGGGGCGCCCACCTTGCCGTTCTCGACGAAGTAGGCCTCGGAGGCAGAGAAAACGAATTTCCCAGAGGTGATATCGACCTGCCCACCACCGAAATTGACGGCGTAGAGACCCTTCTCGACCGAGGCGACGATTTCCGCCGGGTCGTGCTCTCCCGCCTGCATGTAGGTGTTGGTCATGCGCGGCATTACCGTGTGCGCGTAACTCTGCCGCCGACCGTTTCCAGTGGGTTCGACGCCGTTGAGGCGCGCGTTGTGTTTGTCCTGCATGAAACCCACGAGCACACCGTCATCGATCAGCGTCGTGCAGTTGGTGCGCACACCTTCATCGTCGATGTTCAACGAACCGCGGTGCCCATCCAGGGTGCCGTCATCAACGACGGTCACGCCTTTCGAGGCGACCTGTTCACCGATGCGGCCCGAAAACACCGAGGTGCCCTTGCGACTGAAATCCCCTTCCAGGCCGTGGCCCACGGCTTCGTGCAACAACACACCTGGCCAGCCATTGCCGAGCACCACAACCATTTCACCGGCTGGCGCCTCGACCGCCTCGAGATTGACCAGCGCTTGACGCACCGCTTCGGCGGCAAGTGTTTCCGGGTCATCACCCTCGGCCAGTCGAGTGAGATCGTACCGCCCACCCATTCCCGAACTTGCCGTTTCCCGACGGCCATTGCTTTCCACGTAGACCGTGACGTTGAGCCGCACCATCGGGCGCACGTCGCCGGCGAGTGTGCCGTCGCTCGCTGCAACAAGCACGGTATCGTGGCTCGCGGCCACGCTCGCGATGACTTGAGTCACGCGCGGATCGGCCGCGCGCGCTGCCGCATCCGCCCGGCGCAGCATGTCGAGCTTGGCCGGCTCATCGAGCGACGACACGGGGTCGTCCGGCACGTACAGGCTGCGCGGTGAGGACTGTTGCCACGCGGCGACCCGGCCCGCCGATCCAGCGCGCGCGATTGCGCGCGCGCTCTGACTCGCGTCGAGCAGTGCCGGCAGCAGAATTTCATCGGAATAGGCAAAGCCGGTTTTCTCGCCACTGATCGCGCGCACACCCACGCCCTGATCTATGGAAAAACCGCCCTCTTTGACCAAGCCGTCCTCAAGCACCCATGATTCACTCTGACGCGCCTGAAAATACAAGTCTGCATCATCGATACCGCGTGACATGACATGGCCCAACGCGGTGTGCAGATCCCCTTGCTCGATCCCGGCCGGTGCCAGCAAGCGCTCGCTTGCCAATTCAAATGATCTGCTCATGTCCGTGTTCTCCTGAAGTCGACGCGCAATGCGCCATCAGTACACACGCCAACTTCAGCGTGTGCCTTGCATAATCTTCACTGACACCGCCCCGTCAAACGCTGGCGACGTCTGCCTTGTTGATGGGTGACAGTATCACCGCTCTGATCCGTCTGACGCGATTGAGGCCGGTGTGTCTTCCAACAGAATCAGGTTCAGCTCCGGAGAGTCAAAATCCCCGGTGAGGCTGTAATCCTGACGCCCGAACTGATTCACATCCACGCCCATCGAGCGCAGCACCTTGTCCGCCAGATACACGCTGGCGGCAGTCAAT
>CALDHJ010000350.1 GCA_937941555.1 uncultured Granulosicoccaceae bacterium
GGCAACTTGCTGGTGTTTGATCTGAGTGAAGTCGGCGAACTGGCCAAGGGCAAAGGGATGCGGCTGATGAACATTCCGGCGGCCAAGGTCAAGAGCGGCAGCGAGGCCTTGCTTCACGTCGCCGTCGTGCCGCAGAAGGGCCGCTTGAAACTGTTTGCAGGCAAGCGGCACACCTCGCTCAGTTTCAGAGACCTCGACGAGTACCTCGGCGAACCGGGCAAACGCGGCAGTCGATTGCCGCGCGGGTTCCAGAAGGTCGCTCGCATCGCCGTTGAGACCAAGTGAACGTGCTGAAAGGTGGCTTGCATTTGCCGATCGAGCACCCCACCGTTAGATTGACTGCCAATTTCTGCTCTGACGTATCGAGGCCGAACTGACATGACACGGATCCTGCTCTTTCTTGCTACCAACGCGGCGGTCATGCTGGTGTTCAGCATCACGTCCCGCCTTCTCGGCATCGACCGCATGCTCGGGCCGGGCAATTACCAGGGGCTCTTCCTCTTCGCGCTGATCGCCGGCTTTGCCGGCTCGCTGATCTCGCTCGCGATGTCCAAATCGATGGCAAAACGGGGCATGGGCGTCCACGTCATCGAAGAGCCAGCCAACGAAACCGAGCGCTGGTTGCGCGACACGGTGTATCGCCAGGCCGAACAGGCCGGCATCGGCCAACCCGAAGTCGGTATCTTCAATTCGCCGCAGCCCAACGCATTCGCCACCGGCATGAACCGCAACAGCTCGTTGATTGCGGTGAGCACCGGTTTGCTCGAGCATATGCAGCGCGACGAGGTTGAGGCTGTGCTTGGCCATGAAGTGGGCCATGCCGCCAACGGCGACATGGTGACCATGGGCTTGGTTCAGGGTGTGCTGAATACCTTCGTGATTTTCTTTGCGCGTATCATTGGCCAGATTGCAGGCGGTGGACGCGATGGCCAGCGCGGCAACTACATGGTCTACATGTTGGTGAGCCTGGCCGCGGAGTTTGTCCTCGGTATTCTCGCGAGTTTCATCGCTGCGTGGTTTTCCCGGCGGCGTGAGTTCGTCGCTGACCGCGCCGGCGCGGACCTCGCTTCACGCGATGGCATGATCAACGCGTTGAAGGCGTTGCAGCGTGTGCATGACCCCGAAGGCTTGCCCGCGTCCATGGCCGCGTTCGGTATTCTCGGTGGACGGGGCAGTCTGATGCGCCAACTGGCGTCGACTCACCCGCCGCTAGACGAGCGTATCGCAGCGCTTGAAGCCGGGCGCTGATCGCGCCCGATCAGATCAGTGGTGCGTCCAGCGCGCGCAGCTGCACGATCTCGGCTGAGAGTTCCTCGATCGACTTCGCTGTTGAATCGAGCCACGGAATCGCGTGGCGCGCCATCAGCCGCTCGGCCGCGATGGTCTCGGCGCGGCATGACGCAAGGGCCGCGTAGCGCGAATTGGGTCGCCGCTCACTGCGAATGGATGCCAGACGATCGGCGTCGATGGTGAGACCGACGAGCCTGTCTGTGTGTTTGGCCAACTCGCTTGGCAGGGCGTCGCGCTCGAAATCTTCCGGTATCAGCGGGTAGTTGGCCGCGTAGATGCCGTAGTGCATCGCGAGGTACAGGCTGGTTGGCGTTTTGCCGCTGCGGCTGACGCCGACGAGTATGACCTCGGCGTGATCGAGGTGCTGGTGGCTTTGGCCATCGTCGTGCTGCAACGTGTAGTTGACAGCGTCCATACGACGTATGTATTGCGTGGTGTCGACCGTCGCGTGAGATCGCCCGACATAGTGCGTCGATTTCATGCCCAGCTCCTGCTCCAACGGGGTCAGGAAGCTGCGAAACAGGTCCATGTGCAAGGCGTTTGCACGGTCGATGATCGCGGCCAGGTCCTTGTCAACAAGGGTCGAGAAGACGAGCGGGCGGTGCTCGGAACTCTCGGCTGCCGTGGTAATGCGCGCAACACAGGCCTCGGCCTGTTCCACCCCGGTCACGAAGGACACCACCACGGCCTGGGTCTCGACCGTCTCGAACTGTGACATCAGGCTGTGGCCGAGTGTCTGGGCTGTAATGCCTGTACTATCAGACACATAGAACACCGTGCGCGTGGACCAGCTCATGCCTTTCAACCGCTGTAACGACAGATGTTTCAAATTGTAGACAGTGTCACCGATACACGGCTAACAGGCGTTTTATAATTGACACATCTACTTTCACAGCACCGGCCATGATGTTTTGGCCGCAACACGGTATTCAGTATGTCCACATCCTCTCTCGTGATCGATTTCCGCGAACTGCGCATGTCCGATGTTGAAACGGTTGGTGGCAAGAACGCATCCCTGGGAGAGATGATCAGTCAGCTCTCGGGCGCTGGGGTGAGCGTGCCAGGTGGCTTTGCGACCACATCGGAAGCCTTTCGCGAGTTTCTGGCGACTGATGGCCTGGCAATACGAATCGACGCTGCCCTGGCGGCACTGGACCCGGAGGATGTCGACGCACTGGCCGAGACAGGTCAGGCGATTCGCGACTGGGTCATGGAAACGCCGTTTCCGGCAACCCTGGACGCGGCGATTCGACAGCAATTCAACGACATGGTGAAAGACGACCCTGACATGAGTGTCGCCGTGCGTTCCTCGGCGACGGCTGAGGATCTGCCCGACGCGTCCTTTGCCGGTCAGCAGGAGAGCTACCTCAATATTGTCGGCGAGGACAATGTCGTGGAGGCCATCCACCATGTCTTCGCCTCGCTCTACAACGACCGGGCTATCAGCTACCGAGTCCACCAGGGCTTCGATCACAGCCAGGTGGCGTTGTCTGCCGGTGTACAACAGATGGTGCGTTCAGATACCGGGTCTGCGGGTGTCATGTTCACGCTCGACACCGAGTCCGGTTTCCGCGACGTGGTGTTCATCACGTCAAGCTACGGGCTCGGCGAGACGGTCGTGCAGGGGGCGGTTAACCCGGACGAGTTCTACGTGCACAAGCCCATGCTCGCCCAGGGTTACCAATCGATCGTGCGCCGGAACCTCGGCAGCAAGCTAAACATGATGACCTTCACCGATCAGTCGAGCGCGGGCCTGTCGGTGCAAACCGTCGATGTACCCGTGGACAAACAACGGCAATTCTCCCTCAGTGATGCGCAAGTGGAAACGCTTGCCGAATACGCGGTCACCATCGAACGCCACTACGGTCGCCCGATGGACATCGAATGGGGCCTCGATGGTCGCACCGGTGAGTTATTCATACTGCAGGCGCGGCCCGAGACGGTGAAGAGCCGCGAAACCGCGACCACCTCCGAGCGCTACAGCCTGAAATCCACTGGTGAGAAACTGTGTGAAGGCCGTGCCATCGGCCAGAAGATCGGCATCGGCCCGGTGCGTCTGGTCAAGGACGCATCGGAGATGAACCGCGTGCAGGACGGTGACATTCTGGTGACCGACATGACCGACCCGAACTGGGAGCCGGTGATGAAGCGAGCGGCGGCTATTGTCACCAACCGTGGCGGGCGGACTTGCCACGCGGCGATCATTGCGCGCGAACTCGGCATTCCGGCCGTTGTCGGGTGTGGCAACGCCACCGATTCGCTTGAAGAGAACCGGATGGTTACGGTCTCGTGTGCCGAGGGCGATACCGGCAACGTCTACGCCGATCGGCAATTGGTCGAAATCACGACC
>CALDHJ010000351.1 GCA_937941555.1 uncultured Granulosicoccaceae bacterium
ACGCTGACCCAGTCGCCGCTGTCCGACGCGGTCACGACGGTGCGCGCCGTGACGGTGTCCGTGCCGAGTTCGTAACGGAAAAGCTCGAGGCTGCCGTCGGCTTTCTGCCCGAGCAATGAGAGCACGTTACCGGCCGCGTCCATGTTGCCCTCACCGCGCGTGTTCGCCGAGCGGTATTCGCTGAAGTCGCGAATCAGCTCGCGGCTGTCGGTGTCGACGCGGTAGAGAAAGAGTGCGCGCGGCCCGTCCGACCCGACAACGGCGTCGAGTTGATAGAGCAGGTTCGGGTCGGTGGCGTGCCAGTAGAATTCGACATTGGTGAAGCGCCCGGGAATCGCCTGGCGCAACTGCGCGGTCGCGGTGTCTCCGAGCCACGCCTGACCGGTGTTGTCCCAGACGATGTAGAGGCTGCTGTCGGCGTTGAACGGCTGCGACTTGGCGTAGACATGGCGCAGGCGGCTCACCCCCGGCACCTGCGCCGTACCGCTCATCCGCTGCAGGCGCGAGCCGAAATTCGTGTCGATCCACGCGTCCCCGATCACCGGTGCGAGGCGTCGCTGCGCCACGACCGCGCCGAAGTGGGAGACGCCTGCGAGGTCGCAGTCTTCACCGCATACGCTGTCGTAGAGCGCGTCTGGCGTCGGGTCTGAGCCATTCGGGCGGCCAACGCTCGGATCGGCTTCACAAGCCGACAGCGCCGCGATCAGAACCGCGACCGCCGCACACCGCGTGGCGTTGAATGCTGACACCATTGACTACAATCCCGATACCCGCGAGTGACGGTGCACAGTGTAGGGTTTCGTGTCTGCGGACGCGTCAGGGAAGCTACTCTACTGCCGGCCCAGCGCGCTGGACAGACCGCTGCTGTAACGCCATCGATGCACTTGTGCGCCGAACTGCCAACAAGGAACACCATGCCCCGCTACTACCGCCGTGGTCAGCTCGAAATCAACACCCTGAGCATTCCGGATACGCCCGGTGTGATCGGGCTGTGCGCCTGCCCCGGTAGCGCGCACCTCTGGGGGGTTGATCAGCCAACGGGCGAGCGACCCGTCGAACAGGATCTCGATACCCTGCAGTCGTGGGGCATCACCGGGTTGATCTCTCTGGTCGAACGGCACGAACTGCACCTGGTGAACGCACCCGACCTCCCGGAGCTGCTCAAAGCGCGCGACATCTGGTGGCGACACCTGCCCATTCGCGACATGGCGCCACCGGGCAAGACCTTTGTCGATCTGTGGCGCGAGGCCGGACCCGACATTCACCAGCGCCTCGGCAACGGCGAACGCATTGCCATCCACTGCCTCGCCGGCCTTGGGCGCACCGGCACCATCGCCGGCAAGATCCTGGTCGAGCGCGGCATGCGCCCGAAAGCGGCGATCGAACACATCCGCGACACCCGCAAAGGCTCGATTCAAACCTGGCGGCAGGCGTGGTACGTGCGGCGGCAACGTGCGCGATCCAATATCCCCGCACCTCCACCATCGAGCGACACCTGAGCAACGCGACGCTCTCGGACTCACCTTCGGCAGTTCACTATTCGGGCGGTTTTTCACTGTCCGGTTTGATAGCGCGCAGCACCTGATCCAAACCCGAAAACGGCCGGTGCGTTGCCACCTCCGCCTGATCGTCTCGGTTCGAAGTCGGCTGCTCGACAAGGCGCTGGTGTTCATTGTCGTGACACCAGCGACACAACAACTCCCAATTGCTGCCGTCTTCGGGGTTGTTGTCGTGGTTGTGGTCGCGGTGGTGCACGGTGAGTTCGCGGCGATTGGATCGGTCGAAGGTGCGCGCGCAGCGCCCACACACCCACGGAAAGAGTGCGAGTGCCTTGTGGCGGTAGCCTGCCTCACGCTGCGCCTGTTCGCGCCGCGCTTGCGCCACCACGGCGTCGAGGCGCGTCCGACGCTCGTCGTCCTGCGTCATCAGCCCAGCCGCGTACGCAACGCGGCGATGTGGTCGGGCCCCACCCCGCAACAACCTCCGACCACACGCGCGCCGTAGTCGACCCACTGCATAACCATGTCGGCGTAGGCGGTCGGTGTGATCTCGTCGCGCAACGCCGCGGTCACGGCATTGGCTTCGGTGTCCTTCGGGCGCGGCGTAAACGCATTGGCGTAGCCACCGTAGGCCGAGAGGTCAGTGTCGAGTTGTTGAACGAGCGCGATGGCCGCACCAATGGCTTCGGGCACACTGCAGTTGAACAAGACTGTGTCAACCTTGTGTTGTTGCGCAAGCGCACACGCCGACTCGATGGACTCACCCGAGCGCAATCGCGCGCCGTTGTCGAGTGCATCGTCGACGGTGAACGACAACCACAGCGGTTTGTCGCGCGCCGTGAGCGCGGCGCAGATCGCCCCGGCCTCATCGAGGCAGCTGACCGTCTCGGCAATCCAGAGATCAACGTGCGGCGCCATGGCTGCAATTATTCGAGGATAGAGCGTTGCCGCACGCTCGACATCATAGAGGTCTGGTCGGTAGGAGCCACTCAGCGGCGGCAAGCTGCCCGCCACCCGCACATCACCCGTCGCCGCCTCGCGCGCCAGACGCGCTGCAAGTTCGCTCAACGCCTCGCCTTCCAATTCGAATCGCGCATCACCGAGGTGAAACGGCACAACGGCGTAGTTGTTGGTGGTGATGATGTCGCAGCCGGACGCAACAAACCGGCGGTGCACCTCGACGACGGTCTCGGGCGCTTCGATCAATGCAAGCGCGGACCACTCCGGCTGGCGAAAGGGCGCGCCGACGCGCTTGAGCTCGCGGCCCATACCGCCGTCAAGCAGAATCGGTTTTGGTGTTTTCATTCGGGACGCTTTTTTGGCCAAGAATCCAAGCGCCGATGCAGTTACTGGGCCGAACCCAAACTAGCCTGTCAAAGGGAGTATCAGATAGCGGCAGCAGCGTGACGACGACTCAGCACTTCGCAGAGTCGCTCACCTGCGACACAGACCTTGTCGTTGTTGTCGATGTGGATCACGTCGGGATCATCACACACCGAATACAAAGAAGCCCGCTTGAGGCGGGCTTCGATCTGTTCGGGCTTTTCGCGACCACGGGTCTGGAGGCGTTGCTTGAGGACGGTTTTCTCACAACCGACCGAGACTACGACCACGTTCTTGACGCGACGACGAACCGCCTCGATCTGGGCGCGTGAGCCGTTGACGACAACGTCGAATCCGGCCGCCAGATCGCGCAACACACTCTTGTCCACGCCGTAGTAGAGGTCGTGCGCTTTCCACGCCACAAGGAATTCGCCACGGTCGCAGCGGTTGAAGAACTGCTCGCGCTTGAGGGGGATGTGTTTCTCGGCACGGTCGTCCGGCGGACGCGTGATATGGCGGCGCGCAAACAGCACACCGTCATCGCGCGTGAGTCGCTCACGGGCGTAACTGATCAAGCTGTCTTTGCCGCAGCCCGATGGGCCGACAATGAAATACAAGGTGCCTGTCAAAGCGATCGGTCCTCGCACCGAAATCCCCGTTTTCGAGGTTGCGAATTCTGCACCAAGAATCCGGGGCACGCCAGAGAAGATGACAAACCAGAATGGTCTTCGATCAAGCTTGCCAACCAGCGCACACATTCCCCGATCGGGTGATCCCTTGAATTCCAATCAGTTGTGGGCGCGTCTTGCGGTCTTCACGAGCTTTTCACAGGCCACAACTACACTGTACAAACGTCCGCGCCAACGCCCTCAAACACCGTGATTCCAGCCCAGCCCCGCCTGCCCTTCGTCGTCGCCCACCGGGGCGCCAGTGGATCGGCACCCGAGAACACCCTCGCGGCGATCCGCCTCGCCAACACTATGGGCGCGCGCTGTATCGAAATCGACGCATCAGTCACCGCAGACGGCCGGGCCGTGCTGCACCACGACGACCGCATCGACCGCTGCTCGGACGGCGAAGGCCTACTGCTGATGCACACCGCAGCTGAGCTCGAAACCCGGGATTTCGGGTCCTGGTTCGCGCCCGAATTCGCACACGAGCGCATCCCGAGCCTCGCGGACACCGCCAGGCTCTGCGCAGAGCTCGGCCTGGGCTGCAACCTCGAAATCAAGACCACGGGCGGCTGGGACGAACCGACCGCGCGCGCGGTCTGCGACGCGGCGCGCGATTGGCCGACCGAGGCCATGCCGCTCGTGATCTCGAGCTTCAGCGAACGCGCGCTGCAGGTCGCAGCCGAACACCTGCCCGAAGTGCCTCGCAGCCTGCTGGCGAAAATTCCGCCGGAAAATTGGCGCGAACGCCTCGCCCACACCCACAGCAACGCACTCCACACTGCCGACACCCCGGTGCTCTCGCGCGAACGGCTGCAACCGATCATCGACGCGGGCTTTCCAGTGCGCGTCTATACCGTCGACGACCCGGCGCGCGCCGATGCCCTGCGCGAGATGGGGGTCGAGTGCGTGTTCACCAACCACCCCGAGCGCTTTGCGCCCGAGACCTGAGGCTCCAGCCCCTCCGTCGAGATTCGCTTTCCGGTTGTTCACCGCCCCGGCAAACACACCCCACACGGCAGGCAGACAACTTGCACAGTTGAGCCAATAACCCGTATTACGCGAGAGCCACCCGGCCCATGAGCATTGAACAAATCATCGTACTGGCCATCGTCCAGGGCCTGACCGAATTCCTGCCGGTCTCGTCCTCGGGCCACCTGATCCTGATCCCGGCGCTGACCGACTGGGCCGATCAGGGCGTGGTGGTGGATGTCATGGTCCACGTCGGTTCCCTGCTCGCCGTGATCGCCTACTTCTGGAAAGATGTGTTGATGCTGCTGCGCGGCACCGGCCACATGCTGCGCCTGAACTGGACCGACGAAGCCTTGATGGCCGCCTACATCGCGGTGGCCACCGTGCCGGCGCTCGCGTTTGGCGCAGGTCTGAAGTTGACCGGCCTCTACGAACAGATTCGCGGCGACGAGGTGGTCAAGTTGATCGCCTGGAACGCGATCATCTTCGGTGTGTTGTTGTATGTCGCCGACCTCGTTGGCCGCCGCACCAAAGTCATGGAAAACATGACCATGTCACCGGCGCTGATCATCGGCATCGCCCAGGCCATGGCCCTGATCCCCGGCACCAGCCGTTCGGGCATCACCATGACGGCCGCGCGCTTTCTCGGCTTCGAACGCCCCGAAGCCGCACGCTTCTCCTTTTTGCTCGGTATCCCGGCGATCGCAGCCGCCGGTGGCTTCACGGCCATCGAGGCCATCCAACTCGAGGGCGCATTGCCCGAAGGCGCCCTGCTCGCCGCGGGCCTGACGTTCATAGCCGCGCTGGCTGCCATCGCGCTGCTCATGGCGCTGGTCAAGCGCTTCAGCTTCCTGCCCTTTCTGATCTACCGTCTCGCACTCGCCGCACTGCTCTTCGCGTTGATCTACGAGTGGGTGCCAGGCTACAGCCTCGACGGCATGCAGAGCGCATCCTGACGCCACAAAAAAGGTTCAGGGCACACATCAAGGCTGCAGCCTAGTATCGCGCCCATTCACGTGTCATAGGTGGTCCGTCACACGGCGGTCCGTCACACGTCGCCCGTCACATGGGCGCTCCCACAGATCCAGAAGCAACCCGAGCGTTTCGGTGCGTTATGCGACAGCCGAGATGTCCGCCCCGTGTCGCAACCTGTCAGCGCGTCCGCGACGCGCGAAAGCGTGCAGCGAGCGATTTCAACCTAACGCATGACACCGTGCAAGACCCAACGCCACCGCGTACAGTGACGTGAGGCCTCAAGCCAACGCCTGACCCACAGACGGTGTCTCGGCTTTTGGCGGATCTGAAAAGGCCGTCTCGAGTTCAGCCCATGTCGCCTGTGCAGCCTTGACGTTGCGTTCTTTCACGTGGCCGTAGCCGCGAATCTCATCGGGCACATCCGCAATCTGAATGGCCGTGTCGAGGTTATCCGATGTCAGGCCTGCAATAATCCGATCGAGTCTTGCTTCGAAATCGCCGATCAGCTCGCGCTCCATGCGCCGCTCGGCGGTGTAGCCGAAGATATCGAGCGCAGAGCCGCGCAACCGTTTGCCCTTGGCGAGCACCCCGAACGCTTTCAACACCCACGGGCCAAAACGCTTTTTCGTCGCTACACCTGTCTCCGGATCGGGCTTGCATAAAATCGGCGGCGCCAGGTGAAAGCGCAAGCGCCCGCCGTCGTCAAACTGCTCGCGCAGCGCTTTCTCGAACGCAGGCGAACTGTATAGTCGCCCGACCTCGTATTCGTCCTTGTAGCTCATGAGTTTGGCGAGCGAACGCGCGGCCGTCTCGGCAAGCGAAGTGCTGCCGGTGCCGAGCGCCGCCTCGGCCGCCTGCACGCGCGCAATGCGCTCGCGGTAGCGCTCCGCCCAGGCCGCATCCTGATAGCCCGCCAGGTGCTCGCTGCGGTGCGCGACGATCTCGTCGACCGTGCGCGGAATCGTCGATTTGCCGCCGTTCGGCAAAAGCAAGGGTTCGAGCCGCGCAGGGTCGTGTGCCAGCACCCGCCCGAGGCTGAACGCGCGCTGGTTGAACGCGACCGCCACCCCGTTAATCTCGACCGCCCTCATCAACGCCGCCATGCTGATCGGCAGCAGACCGCGTTGGGCAGCGAAGCCGAGCATCATCAGGTTCACCGCCACCGTGTCCCCGCACAACTCGCGCGCGAGTTGGGTGCCGTTGATCAGGTGTGTGTTCGCCTCGCCAACCAGCCCCGCGACCTTCTGGTGGATCAGACGTTCGGGTGGACGGTTGGCGTCGGTCGGTTCGATCTGAAAAAACGACGTCGGCGCGACCGTGGAATTGCCGACCAGCTGGCTCCGCCCCTCGGCGATAGTGGTGCTCGCCTCGGGCAATAAGGCCGCGAGCAGATCGAAAGCCAACACCAGATCCGCCTCCCCGCGCCCGACCCGCTGCACGCGGATGGCGTCGTTGTCCGCGGCGATACGCAAGTGCGAGAACACCGCCCCGTTCTTCTGCGACAGGCCGGTCATGTCGTAGGTGGACGCGGCCTTGCCTTCAAGGTGGGCAGCCATGCCGAGCACCGCGCCGACCGTGACCACGCCGGTGCCGCCGATGCCGGCAATCATCACCGCGTAGCTGTTGCCGTCGGGCAGCGCCCGCACCACCGGCTGCGGTAGGTCGGCAAACAGCCCATCGAGTGATGGCAATTCGGGTTTGCGCAGGTCTGCGCCCTCGACCGTGACAAAGGACGGGCAGAACCCCCGCACACAGCTCGCGTCCTTGTTGCAGGTCGACTGATCGATCCGCCGCTTGACGCCGAATGCCGTGTCGATCGGCTGAATCGACACACAATTCGACTGCACCGAGCAGTCGCCGCAGCCTTCACACACCGCGTCGAAAATGAACTGGCGCTCGGGCGGGTCTGGGTAGGTGCCACGCTTGCGCCCACGGCGCTTCTCGGTAGCACAGGTCTGCTGGTACACAATGACCGACACGCCTTTCTCGTCGCGCAGCTCGCGCTGCAACGCGTCGAGGTCGTTGCGGTGTTTGACCACCACCCCGGGCGCGAGACCACTGTTGCGGCTGTAGGAATCCGGGTCATCCGACACCACCACACAGCGCGCCGCCCCCTCCGACAAGACCTGCCGGGTGATCGCGCCCACCGAGATCGGGCCGTCGTGCGGCTGACCGCCGGTCATCGCGACCGCGTCGTTGTAGAGAATCTTGTAGGTGACGTTGCTGCCCGCCGCGACCGCCTGGCGCACCGCGAGCAAACCCGAGTGGTAGTAGGTGCCGTCGCCGAGGTTCTGGAACATGTGCGGCGTGTCAGTGAAGGCCTCGAGCCCGATCCAGTTCGCCCCCTCGCCGCCCATCTGGGTCGGCGGCAGGGTCTCCCCGGTGCCACGCATCGCGGCCATGGCGTGGCAGCCGATGCCGGACATCGCCATGCTGCCCTCAGGTACTTTGGTCGAGGTGTTGTGCGTACAGCCCGAACAGAAAAACGGCGTGCGCAACACCGAGCGCGGCGGCATCGCCATCGCCTCGGGTGGCGGCGTCAGATCCGTCACCGCCTGTTCAAGGGCTTCGTCCAATCCCCCGTGGGCGCGCAACACCGCGGCCAGCGCCGTTGCCACGTCGCCCCCGTGGATCTGGACATCGGACGGCAGCAACGCCTCGCCACTGGGGCCATGCTTGCCGTAAAGCGCGGGCCGGTTGGCGAGCGCGTAGAGCGCCTGGTGCGCCTGCTGTTCAACGAAGGCCTTTTTCTCTTCGACAAAAAAGACCGCCTCAGCCTCACCCGCAAACGCGCGCAAGTTTTCGCCTTCGAGTGGCCAGATACACCCGACCTTGTAGACACCGATGCCCAAGGCATCGCAACGCGCCGCATCCAGACCAAGTAAGTGCAGCGCTTGTAATGTGTCCTCGCAGGCCTTGCCGGCGGTGACGATACCAACGCGCGGTGTCGCGGCACCAAAGATCACCTTGTCGATCCGGTTCGCGCGCACGAAGTCGTGCACCAGCGGCAGCCGAAACCGACTGACAGTCACTTCCTGCGCCTGCGGGTTGTAGAGCGTGGGCTGAATGTGCAGCCCCTCGGGCGGCAGGCGTTGCGGCGCAATCTCCGGCAACACCACATCGGGCTGCGCGGCGGCCAGGTCGACCGTGCCGGTCTGCTCGACCGTCTCGTTCACGCATTTGAGTCCAACCCAGAGCCCGCAGTAGCGCGAAAGCGCCCAGCCCAGCAGGCTGTACTCGATGAATTCGTGCACCGACGCGGGATACAAGGACGGTATCGACAGCGCCGCGAGGGTCTGCTCACTCTGGTGTGCGACCGTCGACGACTTGCCCGGGTGATCATCGCCGTAGGCGACCACCACGCCGCCGTTCGGGTGGCTGCCGGCCGTGTTGCCGTGGCGCAGCGCATCCCCGGCACGGTCGACGCCCGGCCCCTTGCCGTACCAGAGGCCGAAGACCCCGTCGACGGTCGGGTCCGGCACGGCATTGAGCTGCTGTGTGCCCCAGAGAGCGGTCGCCGCCAGCTCCTCGTTCACCGCCGGGCGAAACACCACCCCCACCGCCTCGAGCCGCGGCCGCTCGCGGTAGGCCGTGCTGTCGAGCCCGCCCATCGGCGAGCCGCGGTAGCCCGAGATATACCCACCGGTGTTCAGGCCAGATGCCGTGTCGCGCTCACGCTGCAACAGCACCGCTCGGATCAGCGCCTGAGTGCCGTTGATGAAGACGTGGCCATCAGTGGCCTCGAACTTGTCGGACAAGGACACAGATCGAAGAACAGGGGCGTCGGCCATCGGGGGCTCCGGCTGAAGGCTTCGCCTGATTATGCAGCAGACCGCCCGCTACTGCCGGAATTCAAGCGCCACCTTCCGGACACAGTCAATCCAACCGAAATCGCGCCCGGTAGTCGCTCGGCGACACGCCGAGCACGCGCACGAAGGCGCGGCGCAGGTGTTCCTCGTCGCCGAAGCCACAACGGTCGGCGATCCGCTTGACCGGCTGGGTTGACGACTCCAGCAGCTCGCGCGCGGCGTTCACGCGAATGGCTTCAACGCCCTTGGCAGGCGTCATGCCGGTGGCGGCGACGTAAGCGCGCTGAAAACTGCGCAGGCTCTGGTTAGCCCGCGCGGCGAGCACCTCGACGCGCAAGTCTTCTCCGAGGTGGTGTGCGATCCACGCGTGCAGATCGGCAAAGGGGTCGGCGTCGAGTGATTGTTGCGCGAGTGCCGGGCTGAACTGCGACTGCCCACCCGGTCGCACCATATAGGTCACGAGCGCCTGCGCGCGCTCACGCGCTGCCGCCTGTCCGAGGTCCGACGCGACCATTGCGAGCGCCATGTCCGTGCCCGCCGTCACGCCGGCCGAGGTCCAGATAGGCCCATCGCGCAGGTAGATCGGGTCCGGTTCCACCTCAACACGCGGAAAGGCACGCTCGAGGTGCGCGCAGTCTTCCCAATGCGTGGTCGCGCGGCGCCCGTCGAGCAAGCCCGCCGCCGCGAGAATCAGCGCCCCAGAGCACACCGACGCCACGCGCTCGGCGCGACTGGCCAGCGCCCCGATCGCCGACACCAAACGCGGGTCATGCATCGCGTTAAGCGCGCCATCCCCCCCGACAACAACAAGCGTGTGAAGCGGACGAGCCCGCCAGGCCGACAGCGGTTCAGACGTGATCGACACCCCCGAGTCGGTCGCCACCTGCCCGCCATCGAGCGATACTACAGCCGTCGTGTACGCGAGCGGCCCGTCCCCCGCGTGCCGCGCCCAGGCAAATACCTGCAAGGGACCCGCGAGGTCGAGCATCACGATGTCCGGGTAGACCACAAACAGCACCGGCATCGGGTCCGTTGCGGCGTCGTGTGAATTGGCAGGAATTGAGGTCATTCTGGCATTTATGCCAGAGCACGCGCACCTAATCTAGTCCCATCATCGACACACCAAGGGACAAGCCCATGCCCACCCTCGCCGCCCTCGTCTTTCCGGGGTTTGAAACCCTCGACTTCTACGGACCGATCGAAATGCTCGGCGGCCACACGCCGAACGACATGACCATAAGCATCGTCGCCGAGACCCTCGACCCGGTGCCGAGCGTGCACGAAACCCGCACAGCCGTGGATCGCACCTTCGGCAATGGAACCGACTACGACCTGGTGCTGATCCCAGGCGGCGACGCCGCCCCGCTCGACCCGATCAACCCCGCGCTCAACGACTGGATCATCGAAACCAGCCAGAACGCGCAAATCGTCATGGCCGTCTGCACCGGCACCGTCCTGCTCGCGACAACCGGCCTGCTCGACGGCCGCCGCGCCACCACCAACAAAAAAGACTTCACCGCCACCGTCCACCACGGCCCCAACACCAACTGGGTCAAACAAGCGCGCTGGATCGAAGACGGCAAATACTTCACCTCATCCGGCGTCTCTGCGGGCATGGACATGGCGCTCGCCGTGATGGCGAAGCTCTACGGGCAGGAAGCAGCAGACGAGATTGCATTGGGGACGGAGTATGAATGGCATCAAGATCCGATTTGGGATCCGTTTGCGCAGAGCGCCGGGCTTGTCTAAATCCGCCAGAAGGTGGCCTCACCGTGCTTTGTATACCACCGAGCGGTGAGCCACTTTGACCACAACCACAATCAACTTGCTATCAACGATCTCGTAGACGATTCGGTAGGCGCCTTGACGTACGCGGTAGCGCTCCATTGCCGACAACTTCACGCACCCTTGTCCGCGAGGGTTTTCTCGCAGCGCGTCTATTCGCTCGAGGATGCGCGCCACATCTTGCTTGGGCAGGCTGCGCAGATCTTTTGCAACGGATCGCCTGAAGACAAGTTCAAAGCTTGCCATGCGCGCCAAGATCCTTCAGCAACGCCTCGTAACTTAACGTGGGTTCAGCCACGCGCTCATCAAACGCACTCAGATCCTCGGCATCCTCCCGCAACGCCAATCGCACAGCGTCGTTGACCACCTCTGATATCGACTGGTCAGCATTGGCCGCTTTGAGCTTCAAAGCGCGATGAACATCCGGTTCGAAGTAGACCGTGGATCGCTTAGACATTTCGCTCATAGAAAATTACCTCCGGGAGGCATCTTGGCGCTATAACGTTAAAACGTCAAAT
>CALDHJ010000352.1 GCA_937941555.1 uncultured Granulosicoccaceae bacterium
CGGCTCACGGGGCCGGCCTTGCGCCACTCAGAGGGCCTTTATGCGCTCTCTGTGCGTTTTCCATCTCTCCCTCACGCGCCAGACGGCGTATACCGTCCCCCAAAGGGCCGCATTGCGTCGCGATTGTGTTTCCAGAAAACACATTAACAATTTGTCAGCGAACAGAAAAGCGCCTTTTGAAACAGAGACATGGGTGTTTGAAACACCCTGTATTACGGCAATATTAAGTAATTGAAATGTGCGCCGCTATCAAGTTCAAGAGGGCGCAACACACGACGCGTTGCCTCGGTGCTCATTCAATTAATCGAAAACGTAGTGTCAAACGGGATTGGTCGAGTTCACAACGGATTCTCTCGACTCAAAAACCGAACTTCGTCAGATAGTTGGATAATTCAACAAAGTGGGGAGTAATGAGATGACGATGATCAACACCAATATGTTCTCGCTGAATGCCCAGGGTAAAGTGGGCGCGGCAGAGGGAACATTGGCAACTGCGATGGAGCGTCTGTCTTCCGGGTTGCGTATCAACAGCGCCCGTGACGATGCGGCAGGCCTTGCCATATCCGACCGGATGTCCTCGCAGGTGCGGGGCTTGACGCAAGCCGTGCGCAACGCGAACGACGGCGTGTCGTTGGCGCAAACAGCGGAAGGCGCGTTGCAGGAGTCCGGCAACATCATGCAGCGTATGCGTGAACTGGCCGTGCAGTCTGCCAACGAAACCAACTCGGCGTCCGACCGGGTGAACCTCCAGAAAGAGGTGAGCCAGCTCCAGACCGAGTTGAACCGTATTGCCAACACAACCACCTTCAATACAAAGAACCTGCTCGACGGCTCTTTTACCAATGCCAAGTTTCACGTCGGTTTCGAAGCGAACCAGACCATCAACGTGAACATCGGTGATGCCCGTGGTACCAGCATCGGCACCAACTACTTGTCCACTGGGGCGGGTACTGCCAACGCAGCTGCTGCCACGGCAGTGAACGGTGTTGCAGCCGGTACCCTGGATGTCGACGGCGCTCTGGGCAGCTCGCAGATCACAGTCGGTGCTGCCACAAGTGCACGTGACATTGCTGCGGCGGTGAATGCCGAGTCGGATACGACAGGCGTCACGGCCTCTGCTGCGAGCTATGCGATTCTCGAAGTCAACGCGACCGGATCGGTTGCCTTCGATCTCGAGGGTCAGAACGAGGGTGACGGTATCCGCGTTGCGACCACCATCGGTGACAACACCGACATCACTGATCTCGCCAAGGCGATCAACGATGTGGCGGGCAAGACCGGTATCACCGCTTCTTTGAGCGACGACAACAGCCAGATCATGTTGGAAAACTCCGAGGGCTATGACATCTCCATCGCCAACGTCGGTGCGACGGCAATGGACCTGACGGGTGTCGAAGCGGTTGGCGACCGTGCTGTTGGCGAAGATGCATTCGCTGCCGGGTCGGCAGCGGGCGCGGCAGTGACCATGGCCGCTACCACAGGTGTGGGCACGGTTGCGGGCACGGTGGCTTTCGATTCGGCCAAGTCGTTCTCGATCACCGCGAGTGACGCGTCTCTCGGCGCGGCGGCGACGCCGACGGTGTCAACGCTCAATGACGTCGGTTCGGTCGATATCAGCACGCAAGAGGGTGCCAATGCCGCACTCAACGTGCTCGACGGTGGCCTCGCATTCGTCTCGGACATCCGCGCCGACCTCGGTGCGATCATGAACCGTTTCGAGTCGACGATGAACAACCTGAACAACGTGGTCGAGAACACCACCGCGGCACGTTCGCGCATCACCGATGCCGACTTTGCCAAGGAAACGGCGTCTCTGTCACGCGCTCAGGTACTGCAGCAGGCCAGTATGGCGATGTTGGCGCAAGCCAATCAGCAGCCTCAGCAAGTGCTGTCTCTCCTGCGGTAATCGACTCGCAGTCGATCGAAGAGGCCGACCCCTTTGGGTCGGCCTTTTTTGTGCATCGACACCAGATCAATGTGCCCGTCGATCAACAGTCTGGAGCCGATTGGCCGATACAACTGTTACAGACTCACTGTGGTCGGCCGCGAAGCGTGCCCGCCACTGATGGAAAGAACACATGGCCTCCATTCAAAGCCCAGGCATTGGCTCCGGACTCGATGTCAACAACATCGTGGAATCCCTGGTGGAAGCCGAGGGTGCGCCGGCGCGCCAGCGGCTCGACAGCCGCGAGGCCCGATTGCAGGTGCAGATCAGCGCGCTGGGCGCACTGAAGTCTGCCTCCAGCGACTTTCGCAGTTCGCTGTCGTCGCTGAAAACCACCTCGACCTTCAACACCCGCTCGATCACGGCCAACGAGGAAGGCTTTGTGTCCCTCGATGCCGGAACGGCTTCGGTACCGGGCAGCTACCGCATGAAAGTGCTCGAACTCGCCCAGGCGCAGAAATCGGCAACGGCCGGGTTTGCCTCTGAGGCTGTAGAAGTGGGCACCGGGACACTGACGGTGGCGATTGGTGAAAAAACCATCGACATCGAAGTCGATGAGTCCAACAACAATCTCTCCGGTCTGCGCGACGCAATCAATGACGCGTTGGCGGGCGAGGGGATTTCCGCGACCCTGCTCAATGTCGATGATGGCGAAGGTGGTACCCACACGCGGATGCTGATCACCAGCGAGAAATCCGGTGCGGACCAGGCGATCACCTTCAGCGTCGAAGACGCGGACGGCAACAACACCGATGCAACCGGTCTCTCTGCGCTGGCGACCGAGAACCTCGAGGTGCTGAGTGAAGCGAAAGACGCGATCGTCGAAATCGAAGGTCTGACGGTAACGTCTGCCACGAACAAGCTCGAGAACGTGATCGACGGTGTCACGATCGAGTTGACCAAGGCCGACCCCGATACCGAGCTCGAAATCACCATCGCTGAAGACCACACCGAGGTGATCGAAGCGGTTGGCGCCTTTGTCGAAGGGTACAACGCCCTGATTGCAAGCTTTGCCGGATCCGACAGCTACAACTCCGACAGCGAGCAGGCTGGTGCGCTGCTTGGTGATGCCAGTGTGCGGTCGTTCAAACTGTCGCTTAGTCGCATTCTCGGCACGATCGATCGCGAGGCCGAGTCCGCTTTCAGCTCTCTGCCCGCTATCGGAATAACGACAAATGAAGATGGCACCCTGACGCTGGACAACAGCAAACTCGAGGCGGGACTCAACAACAACCGCGAAGATGTGCTGAATCTGTTCACCCGCGAAGACGTTGGCGTGGCGGTACAGCTCGACGATCTCGCCTACAACTACTCGCGGTTTGACGGCGTGTTCACCACCCGGCTTGACGGCCTTGAGGCCCGCGTGGACGACATCGCCGATGATCGCATTGACTTGCAGACACGCCTTGATGCGGCCGAACTGCGCTACCGCGCCCAGTTCGAGTCACTCGACCAGTTGATGTCGACGCTGACCCAAACTGGCAGCTTCCTCAGCCAGGCCTTCTCGAGCGACAGCGATGGCTGATCGTCGACTCTGACAGGAAAGAGCCGGACACTGTCCGGCTTTTTTGTGTTCTGAAAAATGGCATTTATGCGATTTCGAATTGGAATCGGCGGAACATTAAAGGATTGTCAGCTCACTGCCGTTAAGTGTTCCAACGGATGGCCGAGGCGCTCGATGCACGGCCGTGTTGGGCAGGTGTGCTGTGCACGATGACGGTCACTCGCCAAGGAATTCACTCCACCGGATGGACAACCCGAATCGCGTCATTGGGACGCGTCAGGTGGGAACGTGATGAACAGAATTGCAGAGAGCGGGGCGGCCAGTGCTGCGTGGACCGGCCAACAGACGCCGCCGCAGATCAAAACGGCACAAGCCGCTGAATCGTCGGCGCCGGATATCGATGCCACGCAGCGACCGGGGCAGGTGGCCCAATTGGAGACCGCCTCCAGCGCTGTCGTCCAGCCGGGCGGCGAAGCCGCTGTGTTGACGGCCGAGTCCGGGCGGCAATTGGTCGACAAACTCAATGACAGCGTGAGCCATCAGGACCTTGAATTCAGTGTGGATCAGGACACCGGCAGCACAGTGATCACTGTCACCAGCCGCAACACCGGGGAAGTGGTTCGGCAAATTCCGAGTGAGGAGGTGCTGAACATGATGCAGGAATTGCGTGGGCAAACCCCGGCATCGGTCGAATCGGCACGGATTTTTGATCAATTGGCTTAAGGGCAGTGCCGTCTAGACAGCGCTGGTTTCAATTGTGCAGTAGTCAAGCAAGCCGAATCACAGGGACAACGGATTCACATGACCAATCACCAGGCATTGGATGAGTACCGTCAGGTCGGGAAAAGCACCGGTGCGACCTACGCCGACCCGCACCAACTGATACAACTCTTGTACGACGGTGCGTTGGATCGACTGGCTCAGGCGCAAGGTGCTCTCGATGCAAACAAGACATCGGATTGCCATCGCCTTGTCAGCGAGACCATCGGCATTGTCGAAGGACTCGACGGTTGTCTCGACCGCGAGGCGGGTGGTGATCTCGCGGAAAACCTTCACGATCTCTATATCTACGTGATTCGTCGCTTGTTGTTGGGCAACCTGAACAACGAACTGGAGGCCGCTGTGCAGGAGTCAGTCGAATTGCTGCGCGAGTTGCGTGAAGCCTGGGCACTCATCCCGGTCGACATGCGTGGTATCAACACCGCGGGCACAGGCTGATCGTGCCGGCTGGCACCGACGTGATAGACACCGGCGAACACGACGATGACGCCGTGCTTAGAACGCTGGTCGATGAGGTCTGTGCCGCGCTGCAATCCGACGAATACGAAACGGCGGTTACCGCTGCAAAACAGCTTGATTTCGCTGTGCGTCAGCGGCTCGACGCGCTTGCAGAGCACGAGCCGGTACCTGCCAATTTATTGTCTATACTTCAATACGTCAGCGATCGACAGCAGTACGCACACGCGTTGTCGTCGTCAAAAAAGCGGGAAGTGGCCAAAGCGATACGCGAGCATCGACGCGGTGCAGACGGCGTATCGTCGTACCTTGACCACGCGCGCTGAGGGGCACGATCAGGCCATCGGGTAAGGCGTTTACCCGGTGAATGGGCGTGCCGGAATGTCGTCAACAGACCACCGAAGTACGGATCCATGAGCAGAGCTTCGCAAACCCGCGCCCTAGTTATCGACCACGACGTCAATCGCGCCGATCTCTTCGTCAATGTCCTGCAGTTTATCGACTGCGAAGCGGACGTCCTCTATTCGCTGGAATCGCTGCAACAGGCGCCGAAGCTTGCGAGCTACCAGGTCATTTTTGTCGCGCAGTCGACAGATGCGCTGGCGACCGTGCAGGGTCTGCAGTCTGAAGCGGACGATCTACCAGCCTTTGTGATGCTCAACGATGGCGAGCCCAGTGCCGCTGAGATGAGTGTATTGGCGAGTGCGTTTCTCGGCGTTGTGCGCTTCGATGCCCGTTACCCGGTGATCAGCAATTTGCTGCACAAAGCGCAGGTTTTCGCAAAAAAACGCGCATCGGGCGAGTCCCAGAAAGCCGCTGGCAACATCGAGTTGTTCCGGTCGCTGGTCGGCAACAGCCGCGGTATCCGGTCGGTTCGGGAAATGATCGAGCAAGTCTCGCCCACCGAGGCGACAACGCTGATTCTCGGCGAGTCCGGCACCGGTAAAGAAGTCGTTGCGCGCAACATTCACTACCACTCATCGCGCCGCGGGAAACCGTTCGTGCCGATCAACTGCGGTGCGATTCCGCCAGATCTGCTCGAGAGTGAACTTTTCGGCCACGAGAAGGGTGCCTTCACGGGTGCGATAACTGCGCGCCAGGGCCGCTTCGAGCTGGCCGAAGGCGGCACCATCTTCCTCGACGAAATTGGCGATATGCCTTTGCCGATGCAGGTGAAATTGCTGCGCGTATTGCAGGAGCGCAGCTTCGAGCGCGTGGGCAGCAACAAGACCATCGAAACCGATGTGCGCATCGTAGCGGCGACGCATCGCGATCTCGAGAAGCAGATTGCCAAGGGCACGTTTCGCGAAGACCTGTTCTATCGCCTGAATGTCTTCCCGATCGAAATGCCGCGCTTGCGCGACCGCAAAGAAGACTTGCCGCTGCTCGTTCAGGAGCTCATCACTCGACTCGAACACGAAAAGAACACCTCTGTGCGCTTGACCAACCAGGCGCTCTTGTCGATGTGCAACTACGACTGGCCCGGAAACGTGCGTGAGCTTGCGAACATGATCGAGCGGCTTGCCATCCTGTTTCCCTATGGCGTCGTCGACGCACGGGACCTGCCGCGCAATCTGTTCCACAGTGACAGCGATGTGCCGGCCTCCACACCGGCAGTCGTGCCGGCGGAAGAAGACGAGTTGGTCGGCAGTGTGTCGAGTTTTGCCGCGGCGGCAGAACCGCGCCTCCCGCGCAACGGCATTGATCTCAAACAACACCTGACTGAAATCGAGATCAGCCTGATTCACCAGGCGCTCGACGAAACGCACGGCGTTGTGGCGCACGCGGCCAAGCGTCTCGGCATTCGCCGGACAACGCTGGTTGAGAAGATGCGCAAGTACAGCATTCAACGCTCGGAGCTTGAAGCGGCGTCATGATTCCGGCAGAGGCGGCGCGCTCCGTCTCTAAGTTGTTGAAATAAAATGTAACATCTTGTGGCATTGAACCTGCATCGGGTGTGGAGACTTATTCGCACCCGTCGAGCAGTTCATGCCGCAGCTTCCCCAGATCGATCGCGCCGCACCTCAGCGCAAGGCGCAGACCGGCTCGCACGCCCCGCGCGACGGCGTGCTCGACTCCCCCATGCCCCTCGCTCAGCGAGTGGAGCAATTCGGTGCCGCGGCGCTCGTTGTCGACAGTGACGGCATTGTTCAGGCGCTGAACAACCGTGCTGCACGAATTCTTGGTCATGGCAGCATCGGACTGTCATGGGACTCGGTGTGCGAATTCCTGTTTCCACTGGGTACCGGCCATTCGGCGACTCTCGATGACGGCACGGTGGTCGAGAAAATCGAGGCAGAGCAAACGCAATCCGGTGAGCGGATCATTCTCCTGCTCGAGCAGAGCCAGCCGGCCCACATGCAATCGGCAAGCACGACAGGTGCCGTGCTTGCACATCAGCTGCGCACGCCCCTGTCCACAGCTGTCTTGTATGTCTCACGCCTGGCGTGTGAGAAAAACCTCTCTTCGCAACATCGCCAGTGGTTGGTCCGCACGCAGGAGCAACTGTCTGCTGCTGAGCGCATGGTTGACAACCTGTTGATGTTTGCAAAGCAAAGCGCTTTTGCAACAGAGACCCTGTCGCTTGCAGATGTGGTCAACGGTGCGCGCAAGAGCTGTGAAGCGCAGATCACTGAAGCGGCCATGCAATGCCGGGTCGACATTGCGGCAGAACACCTGCCGGTTCTGGGTAACCGCGTTGCGCTGGTGTCCGCCATTTCAAATCTGGTGACCAATGCCTGCTGCCATGCGGCGGGCTCGTCACTGGTGATTTCAGCCCACCGCAACGACAGCAATCGCGGCGAGATCTGCGTGCGCGACAGTGGGCCGGGATTCAACAACGGTGGCAACGCCTTGCACCCTCAGCAACCGGGCTCACCGAAACGAAGCGGCCTCGGTATGTCGGTCGCACAGCATGTGATTGAACAACACGGTGGTTCACTGACCGCCGCCAACCACTCAGACGGCGGCGCGCTGGTGCGCGTCGAACTGCCGCTCGCGCGGTGCGCGGCCGACAGCGTCGAAGTCTCGATTTAACAGAACGGAACCTTGTTCAGGGGAGAGCAATGCAAAAAGCCCATATTCTGGTCGTTGATGATGATGCAGCTATGCGTCAGGCCATGGCGGACATACTGGTCGATGATGGTTTTGAAGTCACCGATGCAGCCAATGCCCACGATGCCTTGACCATGTTGCACAGTGCATCGCACTTTGATCTCGTCCTGAGCGATGTGCAGATGCGCCCAATGGATGGCGTCTCATTGCTGAAATCGGTACGTGAAGCGCGTATGGAACTGCCCGTGGTGCTGATGACTGCGTTCGGTACGGTGGAGCAAGCGGTTGAAACGCTGCAGGCCGGTGCTTCGCACTATCTCGCCAAACCCGTTGACTCTACCAAGCTCATCGACACCGTGCGTGCGCTGACCGAGCGACGCGATGCGATCGGCGGTGATTTTGTCGCGGGCGACGAAAAGACGATGGAACTCCTGCAACTCGCACGGCGGGTGGCGGAGTCGGAAGTCTCCGTGATGATCAGTGGACCGTCTGGCGCCGGTAAGGAAGTCATGGCGCGTTACATTCACAACAACTCGCAGCGCGCTGACAAGCCCTTTGTGGCGATCAACTGCGCTGCGATCCCCGAGAACATGCTCGAAGCCGTGTTGTTCGGCTACGAGAAAGGCGCCTACACCGGTGCCCACCGCTCGATGCCGGGCAAATTCGAACAAGCCCAGGGTGGCACCCTGTTGCTCGATGAGATTTCGGAGATGGACCTCGGTTTGCAAGCGAAGCTGCTGCGGGTGCTCCAGGAGCGCGAAGTCGAACGCCTGGGCAGCCGCGAGTCGATCTCGCTCGACGTGCGCATCCTCGCGACGACGAACCGCAACCTGCGCATGGAAGTCGCAGCCAACCGTTTCCGCGAAGACTTGTTCTACCGCCTCAACGTGTTCCCTGTCCGACTGCCGCCGCTCGACGAGCGCGGTGACGACATCGAGCCGCTGGCGCGATTGTTTGTGGCCAAGCACACACCGGTCAAGGAATTGCCGAAGCCGATCAGTGCCGCCGCGGTGGCGCGATTGCGTCAACACAAATGGCCTGGCAACGTGCGCGAACTCGACAATGTCATGCAGCGCGCGCTGGTCCTGACAGAAGGCCGCGAGATCGGTGTGGCGGATATTCATTTCGAAGAGCATGAACGCATGCCCGTCGAGCATTCCGACGACACCGCAGCACCTGCAGCAGCGGCCGAAGGCCCGCTTGGCAATACGCTGAAAAGCCGCGAGAGCGAGATGATTCTCGATGCGTTGAAGGCGTGTAACGGCAGTCGCAAAGCCGCGGCCGAGGCGCTGGGTATCTCACCGCGCACACTGCGATACAAGCTCTCGCGCTTGCGTGAACAGGGCATTCGTGTGCCAGAAGCCTACGGCTACAGCAACGTCTAGAGAGAGCACGACACGTGGCAACACCAGTCAACACCGCCCGCCTGATGGGGCAACTCGAGATGATGCGCGCGATGGCGGCCCAGGAAGTGGGCCAACTCGAGCCGTCAGCTCAGACGTTGTCGTCGCCGGCCGGGCAGTTTGCGGATCTGTTGAAATCACAAGTCGAGAACGTGACCCGCGCGCAAGATACGGCGCGCGGCCTCGCGGAGGCGTTTGAAGTGGGTGATCCGGGCGTTGACCTGGTTGACGTGATGATCGCCGCTCAGAAATCTCGCGTGCAATTCGAAGCACTTGCTGAGGTGCGCAACAAATTGTTGGGCGCCTATCAGGAAGTGATGTCGATGCAGGTGTGACGGGTCCGGTGATGAACACAGTAATGTTGAGAAAGAGGCATGGCTGAGGCCGATGCAGCAGCAGTCGATCCCGCCCTTGCATCGGGTGGCGCAAGCGATTCACTGAGCAAGCTGGCGACGCCGACACCGTGGCGCGACGCACCGGTCTTGCGTCAGGTCGGGGTGCTCGCGGCGCTTGCGGCCGTGGTTGCAATCGGCGTCGCTGTGGCGTTGTGGTCGCAAACACCCAACTACCGGCCATTGTTCTCGGAGTT
>CALDHJ010000353.1 GCA_937941555.1 uncultured Granulosicoccaceae bacterium
GGCACACCGTGCGAGGTAACGGGATCCGTCGATGCGCGTTCCGTGCACGGCCACACGCTCGTTAACGGGGTCGGCGTGGCGGCTCCAGACATCGAGCGGCGGCACCAACAACAGCATCTGGCCGCCTGCGCGCACCGTGCCCGCCGCAGCGCCGATCGTGTCCGGGTCAAAACCGGTGTGCGCGTCGACAACCAGAGTGTCGCATTCGCTGCCGAGCCACTGTCGCGCACCGCGGGTGGAGACCGATTCGAAGCCGTCTGGTGCGTCGGAACCGACCCATCGGCGGTGTCCGGTGTCGCCAATGGATGCGATGGCTGCGTGACGACAGAAGTCGGGACTGCCCGTGATCGCGACGAGTGCGCGACTGCCCACGTACTGACCGGTACCGCGTGGCCTGCGGTCTGCGCTCGGGTTTGGGGAGGGTTCGGTACTCACGTTGGCTTCGATCCGGTGGAAGCGCATTACACCATGTATTCTCGCAGTGCGAGAGTGCTACAGGACGGCCAAAACACACTAGGCTTTTCGCCTGGGGCCGCGATGGCTGCAGGGACGAAGCGGGCGTGTTGAACGTGTGTGAACGGATGAACACCGAAAAACGCAGGGTGGGGACAGCGACGTGCAGCTGATGAAAAGCCGCCCACGCCTGGGACACCTTGCCCTGGGTATCGCATCATTGCTGCTCGGTGTTGTCCTGGTGCCCCTGCCGGTGCCGCTGGGCTGGCTGTTTCTGCTGATCGGCATGGCGCTGGTCGCGCACGAAGTGCTCTGGATTCGGCGGGTCATCGCCTGGTTCAGGCGCAAGCTGCCGTGGGCGAACCGGATCCTCGAGCGCTTCTACGGGGTGTCACCGCCGTTGGTGCGCGAGTTTCTCGATTCAACTGCGCCAGAACCCAGGGACCCGACGCCTACCGACCGGACGGGCGATGAGGGTCCGAATGCCTGACGGCGTGGCATCACTCCGGTGCCGGCGTCGACAGCGCCCGCATGAAGGCAACCAACTGTTCCAACTCGATTTCCGACAGCGACAAGGTCTGTAACTCGTGTTCGCCCACTGCCGCTTTGTCGGGCGGTTCGTTGTAGTGCGCCATCACGTGCTCGAGGGAATCCCCTGACCCGTCGTGGAAATAGGGTGCGGTGTGTGCCACCCCCCGCAAGCTTGGGGTCTTGAAGGCACCCTCGAGCGGGATGTGGTGCCCGGTGTTCAAGAAGCGCAGTGCGGTGCAGTCTGCCGGGTCAGCGTCGCTGTAAGGGCCGACGCAGTTGAATTCATCTAGCAACACGGCTTGCAGGCCGAACACGCGCCCGAAGTCGAGCTGATCGCCGTCGAAATTGCCGGTGCCGATGTTGTGGAAGCCGCCGTTGCTGAAGGTCGGGCCATTGTGGCACTGCAGACACTGTGTCCGCTCAGCGTCCATATACAAGCGTGCTCCGGCCTTGGCAGCGTCTGGCAATGGCGGCGATTCGGGCGTCTCACCGGCGCTGTCGAGGCTGTCGACGTAGGTGTCGAACAGGGTCGGCTTGAAGTGCAGCGTGCGTTCCCAGGCACCAATGGCTTTTCCGATGTTGGCAAATACAGCGTTGATGCGTTGTTGTTGCGAGCGATTCAGTCGGTACCAGGTGTCGCGCAGTGCGGCGTTGGCAAGTGGGCTGGCAGCGTCGAACGGGATGTCGTCGAACGCCGGCAGCTCACCGAAAACGGCCTCGTAGTGGGCGCGCAAATCCGCGTCCTGAGCCACGCGTCGCACAATCGTCAGGCGATCCGACCCCATCTCGTTTTCAGCTTCGAATGGGATCAGGGCCTGTGCCCACAGCGAGTCGCGTCGCCCATCCCAGTAGAACCAGGTATTCCACGCGGTGCCGGTCAGTGTGGGCGTGTTGCGGTTGCCGGAGCCGAGACCGATGGCGCGCGGGAGGCCGTCGGTGAAATCGCGTCCCGGGTCGTGACAACTCGCGCAGGACAACTCGCCGTTGGCGCTGAAGCGCGGATCGAAAAAGAGGGACTTTCCGAGTGTCGCTGCCTGCGGGTCGTCGGCGTGGGCGTTGCCGGGCGACGCCGGTGGTGCGGTCAGCGTGCTGAGCGAAAAACTGCGCAACACACGCACCTCGCGCTCGGACCAGCTCCACTCGGTCGATGCCCAGGCGCTGATGGCAATCAGGCCAAGCAGTGCCCCGCAAAACGCAACGCTAGAAGTCGACGTCAAAGGCCGTCTCGGCAATGTCTCGAACACCGTTGAACTCGATTCCGATGCGAAGTGTCCACTCTCCCGCCATATTGAACTGCAAACCCTCGATCCGGTACTCCCCCTCACCAAGGTAGTCCGTGACCAGGGGGCGAGTAGGCAAGCCGTGGCCGTGGATGGCCATGCCACCGCCAACTGCGAGGCGCGCTGGGTGGACTGCGTTGCCGCCTTTATCGGTGACGCGCAATATCCAGTTCTGCAGCTCGCCGATGGCGATCACACCGTTCTCGGGACGCAGGCTCACGCGGTAGTGTCCGCCGACCGACTTCATCTCGATCAGTGTGGTGTCGGCGGTGACTGCGGCGGGCGCCACAGTGCAGAGGCTCAGCAACATCACACGGCAGAACAGGCGGCGCGAGGCAT
>CALDHJ010000354.1 GCA_937941555.1 uncultured Granulosicoccaceae bacterium
ATCTCGGCGCCTTGACATCGCATCGCGCCTGGTTGCTACGCAACGCAATCGCTCCCACAGCTATGGGGAGACTCGGAACACTGGCGTTTGTGGGAAGACGGGAGACACTCGCGTTTGTGGGAGCGATGTCCTTGCGACGCAAGACAGCGCGACTCCCGACGTCATCTCGGCGCCTTGACATCGCATCGCGCCTGGTTGCTACGCAACGCAATCGCTCCCACAGCTATGGGGAGACTCGGAACACTGGCGTTTGTGGGAAGACTGGAGACACACGCGTATGTGGGAGCGATGTCCTTGTCGCGCCGACAGGGCGCGGCAAGACGGTGCGATTGCGGTAGCGCTGCGCTGGAGCCTTGCACACAATTCGCGTAGTGTCGCGACGATTCTTCTTGCAGGTGTCTGGCATGACTTCTCTCGTTTCGGATGACGCGGTCGCGGCCTATCAGCGCGACGGCGCGGTGTTGATTCCGGGGCTCTTTGCCGATTGGGTCGACACTATCGCCGCCGGCATCGAGCGCAACATGGCCGAGCCCGGCCCCTACGCTGCCGAGAACCTCAAGCCCGGCGAGGGCGGACGCTTTTTCGACGACTACTGCAACTGGGAGCGCATCCCGGAATTCGTCGAGGTGGTGCGGCAGTCGCCCGCCGCGGCCGCCGCTGCGCGGCTGATGCAGTCCGAGCGCGTGCAGATGTTCCACGACCACGTGCTCGTCAAGGAGCCCGGCACCAGCAAGCCGACGCCCTGGCACCAGGACTCGCCCTACTATTTCGTCGACGGCGAGCAGAACGTGAGCTTCTGGTCGCCGGTAGAGGCGGTCACGGGCGCTACGCTGCGCTGCGTCGCCGGCTCCCACCGCTGGGACAAACCGGTGTTGCCGGTGAAGTGGCTGGCGGAAGACAACTTCTACCCCGACCCGGACGCCTTCATGCCGGTGCCTGACCCGGACGCCGAGGGCATGGACATTCTCGAGTGGACCCTGCAGCCCGGTGACGCGGTTGCGTTTCATTTCAAGACTCTGCACGGCGCGCGCGGCAACACCACCGCCAACCGCCGACGCGCCTTTTCACTGCGGCTGGTTGGCGACGACGCGCGCTACGTCGAGCGCCCCGGCCAGACTTCACCACCCTTCCCCGGCCACAACATGCACGCTGGCGAACGCCTGCGCGAAGACTGGTTTCCCTATCTGATCGGCACCGCCTGAGAGGCGCATACATGGACATCACGGACCGCGGCTTTGTTGTCACCGGTGCCGCGCGCGGGCTGGGACTCGCCATCGCACGCACCCTGCTCGAACGCGGTGCGCGCGTGATGCTGTCGGACGTGGATGGCGACGCGCTGGTCGCCGCACGAGAAACCCTCGGCCACGCCGCCGACCGCGTGGCCACGGCGCCCTGCAACGTCGCCGACGAGGATCAGGTTGCCGCGCTCTTCGACGCCGCCGAATCGGAGATGGGCGCGGTGCACGGTGTCGTCGCCAACGCCGGCATCCTGCGCGACGCGCTGCTGGTCAAGTCCGACGGGAAACACGTCACCCAGCGCATGTCTTTGCAAGCCTGGCAGAGCGTGATCGACGTCAACCTGACCGGCGTGTTCCTCACCGGCCGCGAAGCGGCCACCCGCATGATCGAACACGGCGAGGGCGGCGTGATCATCAACGTCTCGAGCATCAGCCGCGCAGGCAACATGGGTCAGAGCAACTACGCCGCCGCCAAGGCCGGGGTGGTCGCGCTCACTACCACCTGGGCCGGCGAACTCGCGCGCCATGGCATTCGCTGCAACGCCATCGCGCCAGGCGTGATCGACACCGACATGGTCGCCTCGATGAAACCCGAAGCGCGCGAGCGCATGATCAGCGCCACCCGCGTCGGCCGCCTCGGCACGCCAGACGAACTCGCCGACGCCGTGCGTTTTCTGATCGAGAACGGCTTCAACAACGGCCGCGTGCTGGAGTTCGACGGCGGCATGCGGATCTGAGGTATGACGAGATTTCGCGGTGTGCTCTCGCGTGGTCGTACTTATTCAGCATCCCATCGCGCCTGGTTGCTACGCAACGCAACCGCTCCCACAGGGTGTGGGGAAACTTGGGACTGGGGTGTTTGTGGGAGCGATGTCCTTGCGGCGCAAGACAGCGCGATTCTTGGTGTCCTCTCCGCGCTTTGGCGTCTCTTCGCGCCTGGTTGCTACGCAACGCAATCGCTCCCACAGGGTGTGGGGAGACTTGGGACAGGGGTGTTTGTTGGAGCGATGTTGTCGCTGCGCAGCTCAGCTCAGCGCGCGCACGAGCTTGGCAACGCGTGAGACGCCCTCGGCGATGCGGCTCGCGTCTATCGAGGAAAAGCCCAGACGAAACACGTTGCGTGGCGCGCTGGCGGGGTCGTCGTAGTAGACATCGCCGGGCTCGATCAACACGCCCTCTTTCATTGCCGCCGTGTGCAGGGCCTGCACATCGAGCGCATCCGGCCCTCGCACCCAGTAGGCGGTGCCGCCGAAGCTCGGCGCACGCGCAGCTTCCGGCAGATGGGTATTGAGCGCATCCCCGAGTACAGACCAGCGCTCGCGATACACTTTATGCAAGCGCGTCACCAGCGCATCGTAGTGACCGAGCGAGAGGAAGTGCGCGAGCTTCTGCTGGTTGTTGGTCGGCGGGTGGCGGTAGCCGATGCGGCGAAGCGCGCGCAGTTCGCGCACCAGCGGCGCCGGCGCGACGAGGTAGCCGACCCGCAAGCCCGGCGCGACCACTTTCGAAAAACTGCCGACGTAAATCACGCGGCCGTCTTGGTCGAGGCTTTTCAAGGCCGGCACCGGGTCGCTGAGGTAGTTGGTCTCGCTCTCGTAGTCGTCTTCGATGATCACCGCGTCGGTTTCTCGGGCTTTCGCGAGCAGCTCGTGTCGGCGCTCGAGCAGCATGGTGGCAGTGGTCGGCGACTGGTGGCTTGGGGTCACGTAAATGCTGTCGGCGCCGTCGAGCCGGCTGTCGACGACCAGCCCCGAATCATCGACGTCAATACTGCGCACTTCACCCGCCATGAGCCCAAACATGTTGCGTGCGTCGGTGTAGCCCGGATTTTCCATCGCAACGACCGATTGCGCGTTGTGCAGTAACAGGCTGATCAACATCAGAGCGTTCTGCGCGCCGAGTGTGATCAACACTTCGTCTTCGTTGGCAAAGACGCCGCGGCGCGGCAACACCCGCAGGCGGATCTGTTCGACCAATTCGGTGTGGTCGTGATCGACCCGGTCTCGCGCCCAGTCGTGAATGGACGCAACCGAACTCGCCTGGCGGGAACACTCGCGCCAGTCGTTGACCGGGATCAGGTTCGGGTCGGGCTGTCCATAGACGAAGGGATACTCGAATGACTGCCAGTTGTCGGGCTTGACGATATTGCGCAGGCCCGAGGGATGGTGAACCGCGCGTTTCAACCAATCGACCGGTTGCGCGTCGCTGTCGGCGCGCGGGTTGTTCGGTTGCTGAACACGGCCCGCCAGGATATCGCGGTTGACAAAATAGCCCTGGCGCTCGCGCGCGATCAGAAAGTTCTCGTCGATCAGTTGCTGGTAGGCGATGACGACGGTGTTGCGCGAGACGTTGAGGTGGCGCGCGAGCACCCGCGAACTCGGCAGGGGTTTCTGATCGGACACGCGCCCGTCGAGAATCGCCGACACCAGTTGTTCACGGAGCTGTCGCTGGAGGCTGAGTTCGAGTGAGGCGTCGAGCTGAAACAGCTGACGCCACATCACCGCTTCGTTATCCATGATCAGCTGTCGCCTGTTCGCCTGGGGTCACGGGGCCTCGCCGCGCAACAGGTCGAGGGCCTGTGCGTGGAGTTCCGGCGTCGCCGCTGCCACGAGTGTACCGCCAAGCGACGCATCGCCCCCGCTCCAATTGCTGACCATGCCACCGGCCGCCTCGATAATCGGGATCAGCGCGTAGATGTCGTAGCACTGCAAGCCGGCCTCGACGACCAGATCGGCGTGTCCGGCGGCGAGCATGGCGTAGGCATAGCAATCGGCCCCGGTGCGAAGCAGACGCGCGCGGTCTGCGACCACATCGAAGCGGCTGCGTTCGGCGGGTGTGAAGATCTCGAAGCTGGTGCAGAAGAGCCGCGCAGCCGAGAGTTCGGTGATGCTCGAGGTCCGAAGCGGCGTTGTCTCGCCGCCACGCTCGACCCGTGCGCCCAGGCGACTGCCGACGAAGAGTTCATCGGTGTAGGGCTGGTAGAGGATGCCGAGCACCGGCGCACGGCCGTCGCTCAGCCCCGCCAGGGTGCCCCACAGCGGCACGCCACAGACATAGCTCCGGGTGCCGTCGATCGGGTCGACGACCCAGGTCAGCCCACTGTCGCCGGGGGTGTAACCCGCCTCCTCACCGAACACACCGCAGCCGGGCAGGTCGCGCTGGAGCTGCTCGCGGATGAAGGCCTCGCACGCGCGATCGGCCTCGGTGACCGGATCGAAGCCGCTCGCGGCCTTGTTGTCGACGGCAAGGTCCTGCCGAAAGTGGGCAAGCGAAATGGTCGCACTGCCGCGAACCGCGTCGCATCCGTGTCGCTCGAAGCGCGCCAGCTCCGCGTCGGAGACCGCAATCGGTTCAGATTGGAGAAAATCCAAGTTCATGTTTTTTATACGTATTTCTTAAAAACCAAGCA
>CALDHJ010000355.1 GCA_937941555.1 uncultured Granulosicoccaceae bacterium
ATCTTGCGCCGCGCCGAGGTTCTTCAGCGCGGTCTTCATTTCGAGTTCGGTGTAGAGCGTGCGCAGCGCATCGGTGTCGGGCGGATTGGGGCTGAGCTCGGCTTCGGTCAGGCCGTGTTCGACATCGAGCTTGATCGTCGCCAATTCGCGCGAGAGGGGCAGCAGATCGAGTGCGTCGCGCAAGCGTTCGCCGATCTTGCCCTTGATCTCGCCACTGGCGGCCATGACGGCGTCGAGGTCACCGAATTCGGTCAGCCACTTGACCGCGGTTTTGGGCCCACAACCGGGCACGCCGGGAATGTTATCGACTTTGTCACCCACCAACGCGAGGTAGTCGATGATGCGCTCGGGCGGCACACCGAATTTGGTCATGACCCCGTCGATGTCCATGAGGGTATCGGTCATGGTGTTGATCAGCGTGACCTTGTCGTTGACCAGTTGAGCCAGATCCTTGTCGCCGGTCGAGATCACGACCGTTTTGCCCGCCTCGCTCGCCTCGCGTGCCATGGTACCGATGACGTCGTCGGCCTCGACGCCGGTGATGGCAATCAAGGGCAGGCCCTGCGCACGGATCACCGCGTGCAGCGGTTCGATCTGGCTGCGCAGGTCGTCGGGCATTGGCGGGCGATTGGATTTGTACTCACTGTAGAGATCGTCCCGAAAGGTCTTGCCCGGCGCATCGAAGACCACCACGAACTGCTCGGGCTGGTAGCGCTCGCGCAGGTTCTTGAGCATGTTGATCACGCCGTGAATCGCACCGGTCGGCTGACCGTGTGAATTGGTCAGCGGCGGCAGGGCGTGGAACGCGCGAAACAGGTATGAGGAGCCGTCGACCAGAACAAGGGGCGAATCAGACATGGGGCGCATCCGGGGCGGTGAACAGGCGACACGACTGAGCGCGCGCGGTACACATTGAAGACAGCCAAGCATACCATTGCCCTTTGGCCGGCCAGCACAGCGCAGTCGGTGGTTGACCCACACATGGAGTGCCCGTGAGCGATTCCCCGAAAAACCCGCTGCCAGGTCCGCGCAGCCCAGAGGCCGTCGAAGCCATGCTCAACCGCGATGGCTGGAAGATCTTCAAGATCATGGCTGAGTTTGTTGACGGCTTTCAGAAACTGGCCGCCATTCGCCCCTCGGTGAGTATTTTCGGCTCGGCTCGATTTCCATCAGACCACCCGTACTACACCCTGACCGAAGACCTGGCGCGGCGGCTGTCGGACGCCGGATTTGCGGTCGTCAGCGGTGGCGGTCCCGGCATCATGGAGGCCGCGAACAAGGGCGCCATGGCCGGGAAATCCGAATCGATCGGGCTCAACATCGAACTCCCGCACGAACAGGGCGGCAACGGCTTTCAGGACATCTCACTCACCTTCCGCTATTTCTTCGCGCGCAAGGTGATGTTCGTGAAGTACGCCTCGGCCTACGTGGTGATGCCGGGCGGCTTCGGAACCCTGGATGAATTCGCCGAAATCCTGACCCTGGTGCAAACCGGCAAGAGCCGGAAGATTCCGATCATCCTGATGGGCGGCAGCTTCTGGGATGGCCTGATCACCTGGTTCGAGGAAACCCTCGTGGCCCAGGGCACCATCAGCCCCGAGGACATGGACCTCTTCCATGTCGTCGAAGACCCTGAGGCTGTGGTGGAGGCCATTTTCGACTTCTACGACGGCGAAGACGGAGGCATTGCCTCGGACAGTTCGCAGAGCACCCTTGAGATCTGACCCAGTCGGGCCGATACCCCCTGTGTCAGCCCGAATTGTGTCGTATGTGAAACAGTCGATTTTCCAGACACAGGCGGCAACGTAGTATCAGGACCACCACGTCAGTCCCGTGCGTGTGGCACGCGAGACTGAGCGACTTGTCCCCTTGGAATTTGGAACATTATGTCTGGCTGGATCGGCGTAGACCTCGACGGCACCCTCGCACACTTCGACCGGTGGCGTGGACCTGACTCCATTGGCTTGCCCATACCGTCCATGGTCAAGCGGGTCGAAGCATGGATTGCCGAAGGTCGCGAAGTCCGCATCTTTACCGCTCGCGCCTCTGAGCCCCGACTGATTCCGCCGGTAAAACGCTGGCTCAAGCTGCACGGCTTGCCCGACCTGCGGGTCACGAACGTCAAAGACTTCCAGATGATCGAGCTCTGGGACGACCGCGCTGTGCAGGTTATTCACAACACCGGCCGAGCCGTACAACCGAACACACTCGACGAAGACCACAAACCCGAGTTGATCGATCCCGATGCAGCGCCCGTCAACGGGAACCCGGCCGAACAAGCCGAACAGGAGCTGGAGCCCTCTGCCAGCGAAGTCGAGGCATTCAGGGATGCCGTGAAGAAGCGCTCGGCTGCATTGGACATCAGTCTGCTTGACGCGCTCGACGCCGGCGAGGAATACCAGCCCAGCACGCCAACGGCGGCGGTGGTCGACGCCATACCCACGGTGGTTTTCAAGTCGTCAGGCGAACCCATCGCGCCCCGACCAAGCGACAAGCTCGATGCGCCACGGCACTTTCCAGCAGTCTCCGCCAACCTTGGCGACGCGCCATTGCTGAGCGAAGACGGCGCGTCGGCGGCCGTCGATGAGATTCGACTTCCCAGCCCCGACAAACTGTTCGATCCGCCCCAGCCACCGTCTTCAGCAAATAAGTTGAACGTCCGCACCAGACCGATGAAGGGGCAACTCCCGGCACTGCACGTCGACGATGACGAGCTGGATGACGGTTTTCCCTCACTGCGCGTCGAACAACACTGATCTACCATTCAGACCGTGAGTGACTCGAATCTGAGACACCTTTCTCGCCGATTCAACAGATCGTTCAGCGCAGAAATCTGAACCATTCTGCAACTTGCACCCGTCGCTACTGCAACGTTCCGCATATTCCACCCGCAGTGGTATGCTTTAACCACTCCGGACGAGACCGATTTGCGCGTACGTGGATCACCTCGCCGGGTTGCCCAAGACCCGGCGTCGACCGCGCCCTCTGCACTGCGCGTGTGGCATTGCCGTCGATCTCCGGAGCACGGGCTCACCAACCATCCAGCTCCCCAAGGACCTCAAGATGAAAAGAAGAGATTTTATCAAAACGGGCGGGATTGCCGCGGCGACTGCCGGTGGCGTGATCACCGGCGCACCGGCTATCGCTGCCGACGTCCGCGAGATGACCATCGTCTCGACATGGCCGCGCGATTTCCCAGGTCTCGGTGTCAGCGCCCAGCGACTGGCTGCGCGTATCACCGAGCTCTCTGAAGGCCGCATCAAGACCAACTACTTTGCAGCCGGCGAGCGCGTTGGTGCGTTCGACTCCTTCGATGAAGTGGCCGCTGGCAACAGCCAGGCCTACATCGCAGCCGACTACTACTGGCGCGGCAAGCACCCGGCTTTCGCCTACTTCACGTCTGTACCGTTCGGCATGACCAACTGGGAATGGAACGCCTGGATCAAGTTCGGCGGCGGTCAGGCACTGTGGGACAAAGTCTCCGGCGAGTTCGGCCTCAAGGCTCTCGCGTGCGGTGCAACCGGCACGCAGATGGGTGGCTGGTTCAACAAGGAAATCAACGAAGCCGACGATTTCAAAGGCCTGAAGATGCGTATTCCGGGTCTTGGCGGCGACGTTCTGGCAAAGCTCGGTGCGTCCACCGTGTCACTGCCCGGCGGCCAGATCTACGAGAACCTCGTGTCCGGTGCAATCGAAGCCACCGAGTGGGTGGGACCGTACAACGACTACTTCATGAAGTTTTATGAAGCTGCGAAGTTCTACTACGGCGCAGGCATGCACGAGCCCGGCGGTGGCTTGGCGTTCGGCATGAACAAAGCCTGGTGGGAAGGTCTCAACAGCTGGGAGCAGGCCATCATCACTGCAGCCTGCATGGAAGAGCACGCAGCTCAGCCGGAAGAGGCACTGGCCAACAACGGCGCCTACCTGCAGCGCATGATCGACGACCACGGTGTCGAAGTGAAGGTCTTCAACGACGACGTCTACGACGCCTTCGGTGAGGCCGCTGCAGAAGTGTTCGAAGAGACCCGCGACCACAGCCCGCTCGCGGCTGAAGTCAACGACCACTTCCAGGCAGCCCTGCGCGAAATGGGTGCTTATCTCGCCATCGGCGATATCGCATTCACCAACCAGCGCAACCGCGTACTCGAACTCGGCGAGTAATGCGATCAGTCGGGTCGGGCAATCGCCCGACCCGGCGTTTTAGCTTGTCATTCACGCCCACCTGATCGCACCCTGGCTCGGTACACCCGAACCGATGCCGGCCAGTCATATCCGTTCTAGTCGATGCGACGCTGACTGCGACAGGGAATCAGCTGCTGCACTGAGCCCTTGAGGACACCTTCTCCATGGCGCAATCCACTACTTCAGCCCATATCGCACGTACTTTTGGCTGGGCCATGCTTGCAACGCTGTTGGTCTACCTCATCAACACCGTGCTCACCCTCGGATTCCAATGGCCGGGGCCTGCAAGTGTCCTCGGCGGCGAAGTAAGCCTGCTTGGCGCTCTGCAACTTGCGCTTTACGTATTGGGTGTCGTGGTCGCGTGGCAGTGGGTCAGTCGCAATCCGACGGTTACACTGCGCACCGAAGCCGAGCAGATCAACCGCTTCAATGTTTTCCTGATTCGCGGACTCTTCTGGTCTGTATTGCTGATCGGCTTGGCCGACATGGCCATCTCTTTTTTGCGCGTCGAAGATTTGCTCGAGGGCGTTTTCGGCGAGCAACTCGCGCGCGATCTCGGCAAGCCGCGCTTCCGCGGGCCTGAAGTGCATATGCCGCTGCTGTTTCTCGGTTTTGTCATCGCCTGTGTCACCCGCGGTCTCGCGTTTCACTGGCTTGCCCTGTTGATCGTTGTCGCCGAACTCGCCATCGTGTTCACGCGCTTCGTCTTCTCGTACGAGCAGGCCTTCATGGGCGACCTGGTGCGCTTCTGGTACGCCGCACTGTTTCTGTTTGCGAGCGCCCACACGCTCTACGCCGACGGCCACGTGCGCGTCGATGTGTTCTATGCCGGCATGTCACCACAGGGAAAGGGCTTTATCAACGCGATCGGCGCAACCGCAATGGGCTGTGCCATGTGCTGGACCATTCTGCTCAACGGTCTCGGCAGCAAATCGGCCATCATCTACTCCCCGATGGTCAATTTCGAGGTGTCACAGTCCGGCTTCGGGATGTACACCAAATACCTGATGGCCGGATTCCTCGGCGTCTTTGCCATCACGATGCTTATTCAGTTTGTCAGCCAGTTCCTTGAGGCGACCGCCGACTACCGCGGCGATCCCGACGCGCGCGTGATCGAATCCGCCTCTGCCCACTGACCCAACATAGAAGACTGCCACCGTGGAACTCGTCTTTCTCGCCCTGCTGATCGTCCTGCTCGCCCTGGCCCTCGGGTCCGGTTACCCCGTGGCCTTTGCGCTACCCGGATCGGCGATCATCACCATCGCTATCGCCGCCGGTTGTGGGTATCTCTTCGACGGCAACATGGACGCCTACTTCACCCACGGCGGCCCGAAGCAGTGGCTCAGCGCCGGAGTGACAAATCTGCGCGGGATCTATTGGGAAGTCGAACGCGACACCCTGATCGCAATTCCGCTGTTCATCTTCATGGGCATCATGCTGCAGCGCTCCAAGATCGCCGAAGACCTGCTTGTCACGATGGCCCAACTCTTCGGACCGGTGCCCGGCGGCCTCGGCATCTCGGTGGTTTTCGTTGGCGCCTTGCTCGCTGCCACTACCGGCATTGTCGGTGCGACAGTCGTGGCAATGGGCCTTATCTCCCTGCCCGTGATGCTGCGCAACAGTTACTCACCGGCGTTGGCCACGGGCACCATCTCGGCCTCAGGCACACTCGGTCAGATCATCCCGCCCTCGATCGTGCTGATCATCCTCGCCGATCAGCTCGCGAGCGCCACGGATCAGGCCAGCACCGCGCGCAAAGAGCTCTACAAGGCCAGCACCGGCGAAATCAGCATGCCCTCCGCCTTCGACGTGTCATCGACCAGCGCTGGCGAAATGTTCCTCGGCGCACTGGTTCCAGGCTTGGTGCTGGTGGGCCTCTACATGGCGTACATCCTGATATTCAGCATGCTGCGGCCGAAGAGTGCACCGTCCGTCCGCTTTGATGGCGCCTACGACGGGCGTTTCTGGCTCAAGGCCGTCGGCACACTGGTGCCGCCGCTGACCCTGATTTTTCTGGTGCTGGGTTCGATCATCACCGGCATCGCCACGGTCAACCAGGCGGGTGCCATCGGCGCGGCAGGCGCTCTGCTCATGGCCGGTTACCGCATATCGGATGGTCGCGGAACCTACCTGCCCGCCATCCTCGCCACCGCGTCGCTGATCGGCATTGCACTCGTGCAAAGTCAGTTCGACATCAACGTCAAAGCCATCGAAACCGACCACGACCGTCTCGGCGTCACACTCGCCGGTATCGCGGTGGGTGGTTTGATCGTCGCGCTGCTGTGGAGCGGATTCCGCGTGGCGCGTATCGAAAACACGCTCAATGGCGTCATGATCGAGACGGCCAAGGCCACGTCACTCGTGTTCATCATCCTGCTCGGCGCCGCGATGTTGACCGCCGCGTTTCGCGCGTTCGGTGGTGAGGATCTGGTACGCGACTACCTCAACAGCCTGCCCGGCGGGTTCTGGATCAAGTTCATCATCGTCATGGCGGTGATCTTTTTCCTCGGGTTCTTCCTCGATTTCATCGAGATCGCCGTGGTGGTGGTACCCATCGTCGCCCCGATTCTGCTGGCCGACCCCGGCGCGAACATCACAGCCGTCTGGCTCGGGGTGATGATCGGGCTCAATATCCAGACTTCGTTCCTGACCCCTCCATTCGGCTTCGCGCTGTTCTACCTGCGGGGCGTTGCACCGCCGTCGGTCAAAACCATCGAGATGTACAAGGGTGTCATCCCGTTCATCGGCTTGCAGCTGCTCGCGCTTGCGATCGTCGGCAACTACCCGGCATTGGTCAACTACCTGCCGAACCGGTTGTCACTCACATCCGAGACCGCACCACCACCGCGCAACCCGAAACTGCAGATGTGTCTCGAGAACTACATGCTGACCGAGCTCAACGGCACATCGGGCCAGCTACTCGATGAAGCCGCTACTCGCGCGCAACAACTCGACACCTCCTACCTGCCGAAGAAAATGGGGTCCGATCTGGACAAGAGTCTGGTCGCCGTGGATGCCGCTCGAACGGCGTTGAACGACGCGTTCGCAGCCTCTGATGCCGTGCAAGCTGCAGCACCCGCCTACCGACCACTACAAGAGACCGTCCGCGCTATCGAGCGCGAATTGCGCGAACTTGCAGTACAGCGCAAAGAACTCGACACCACACTGTCGCGCGCTGACACCGACGCGGCGAAAGAGCGCCTGGGCAAGCGACTCGACACCCTGGACCAACGCGTTGCCGCGTTGCAGGCCGATATTCCGGCCGATTGGGAAAGCGAGCACGCGGCCTTCGCGGCCTTGCTCAAGGCTGAGGCCACGACCCGCGAAGGCTATCGCCGGACAGCGGACAAAGGGTACGGCGCCGTCAACGATCTGATCGAAACGCTCTCGAGCACCGAAGCCTTTCTGGCGCTCAAACCCGAGCTCGACAACATGGCGGCCAAAGTGGAATCAGACGATCCCAAAAGCCTCGTCGAGCCGCTGAAAGCGCTGTCGAAGCAATTCAACGATGTCGAGGGCGCATCAAAAATCAAGACGGCGCTGTCAAAAACCGCAAGCGAAATGAAAAAGCGCAAGCCCAAGCTCGACAAAGCCCTCAAGCAATTCAACAAGGCAACGGAACTCTACGCCGAACAACTGGTGTGGCGTGAGCGTGCAACCACTGAATTGCTACCCGAACTCAAGGCCTATGAGCTCGCGATGCGTGAGACGCTCGGTATCCGTCAACAACAGCGCCTGCCGCACGACCAGGCCCTGTATATCGCCCGGTGTACCGCAGATCACCGTGATCTCTCACTCAATTTCTAGGGACTGAATCCCGATGCTACTCAAGGCACTGCGCAACGGACTCGGGCAACTGATTGTTCTCGGCGATGCCGCGACGCGTCCAAAGCCCATTGAACGCTCGAATGAAGCCCAGGCCCGCGTCGAGTCGGAACTGGCCGAACTGAGTCTCTATCAGTTCCAGGCGTGTCCGTTCTGTGTGAAAGTCCGACGCTCGCTCCACCGACTCAATTTGCCGATGGCGCTGCGCGATGCCGCGCGTGACCCGACACACCGCGCGGATCTCGAGCAACAGGGTGGCGAGCTGAAGGTGCCGTGCTTGCGCATCGCATCGGATGACGGTGATCGCTGGCTCTACGAGAGTGACGACATCATTGCCTACCTTGAGGCTCGGTTCGGCGCCGAGCCTTCAGCGGCCGCCTGAGACATCGAGGCACGTCCCGGTCGTGTAGGACGACTGATCAGACAACAGCCAGGCGATCGCCTCAGCCACTTCTTCCGCTGACCCGCCACGCTGCATCGGCACCACGGATTTCAACCGATCCACGCGACCGGGCTCGCCACCCGAGGCGTGGATATCGGTGTAGATCAATCCCGGCCTGACCGCGTTGACGCGAATACCTTCGTCTGCAACCTCGCTTGCCAGGCCAATGGTCAGGGTATCAACCGCGCCTTTGCTCGCGGCATAGTCGATGTATTCGTTCGGCCCACCCAACCGCGCAGCTGACGACGACACGTTCACGATTCCGCCGCCCGCACCTCCGCGCGCCGTTGACATACGCAGAACCGCCTCACGCGCGCACACCAGTGTGCCAACCACGTTGGTCGCCAGTACCTCGGCCATGCGCTCGGCATCGATCCCGGTCAGACGCGATTTGGTGTGCAGAATACCGGCATTGTTGACCAGCCCATCCAGGGCTGACCAACGCTCATCCAGGCGGGCAAACAGGCGCAACACATCCGCTTCGACGGCAACATCGGCCTGAACGGTGAACACGTCCGCACCCGCCGCATTGAGCTCGTCAGCGAGCGCTTGTGCGGCCGCCTGATCGGATCGGTAGTTCAGACACACGCGGTCGCCTCGGGTCGCAAGCAGGCGAACAACCGCCGCCCCGATGCCCCGGCTTCCACCGGTTACCAGAATGTTCTTGCCCACGTCACATCACTCCTCTCGGCTTCAAACCAAAGGGGTCAGGTTTGCATAGGCCAGGACCAGCCATTTCTGGCCTTCGGATTCAAAGTTGACCTGCATCCGCAGATTCTTGCCCTGGCCTTCACAACCCGTCACCACGCCTTCACCAAAGGTCTTGTGTACCACACGCTGACCAATGGCATAGGGCGTCTGCTCTTCCAGAAAGGACGGGGTCGCACGTTCCGGGTGTTGGTAGACCGGCCGCGACAATTGCACCTGCGGCCGAATCTCGTCGACGAGCTCGGTTGGCAGCTCGCCCACAAAACGCGAGCACACCGTAAACAATTCGCGCCCGTGCAACCGACGGTTCTCCGCTTGGCACATGTACAACTTCTGCCGGGCGCGCGTGATGCCAACGTAGGCGATGCGGCGCTCTTCTTCGAGCTGGTTGGGGTCTTCAAGCGTGCGCTGGTGCGGGAACAGGCCCTCCTCCATACCCACCATGAACACGGTTGGAAATTCGAGCCCTTTGGCCGAGTGCAGTGTCATCAACTGGACGCAGTCTTCCCAGGCTTCACCCTGGGCATCACCGGCATCGAGTGCCGCTTGCGCAAGGAACATTTCAAGCGGTGACAACGCCTCGATGGCCTCATTGTCCGGACTGAATACGCGGGCGGCACCCACCAATTCCTCGAGGTTTTCAACCCGGGCAAGGCCCTTTTCACTCTGG
>CALDHJ010000356.1 GCA_937941555.1 uncultured Granulosicoccaceae bacterium
GAAGCGACACGCGAACAGCGGATCGAGATGCGCCAGCAACTGGGGCTCGACGATCCGGTGCTGGTGCAATACGGACGTTTTGTCGGCAACGTGCTGCAAGGCGACTTCGGCCTCTCCTACCGCATCAGACGGCCCGTGCTCGAAATCATCGGCGAACGCCTGCCAGCGACACTCGAGCTGGTGTTCGTCTCGGCGATCATCGCGACCACCATCGGTATCGGCCTCGGCATCTACACCGGCATCAAACGGCACGCGCTCGCCAGCCGCGCGGTGATGTCGCTCAGCCTCGTCGGGGTGAGCTTGCCGACCTTCATTATCGGCATCGCACTCATCTACCTCTTCGCCGTGCACCTACGGCTGCTTCCGTCGTCCGGTCGCGGCGGCATCGTCGACCTCGGCTGGTGGAAGACATCGCTTCTCACGGTCGATGGTTGGCGCTCGATCCTGCTGCCGGCGATCACACTGTCGCTGTTCCAGCTCACCATGATCCTGCGCCTCGTCCGGGCCGAAATGCTCGAAGTGATGCGCACCGATTTCATCAAGTTCGCGCGGGCACGTGGTCTCGCAACACGCTCGATCCACTTCGTGCACGCACTGCGCAACACACTGGTCCCGGTCATCACCATCATCGGGCTCAACATCGGCGCCCTGATCGCCTATTCGGTCATCACCGAAACCGTGTTTCAGTGGCCGGGGACGGGCTTGATGTTCATTCAGGCAGTTGACTTTGTCGACGTGCCCGTGATGTCGGCCTACATGCTGTTCGTGGCCTTTTTGTTCGTGCTGATCAACCTGATCGTCGACATCCTCTACTTCTTTGTCGACCCGCGCATTCGGATGGGAGACTGACCCATGGACAGCGCACCCTCTCGCTGGGCCCGGCTTCGCGACAACGACGTCTTCCACTCCTTCCTGCACAGCCCGGGCGCCATGCTCGCGGCCCTGATCGCTGTCTCAGCCATCGTTGCCTGTTTCGCCGCTCCCCTGATCGCACCCTACAACCCCTTCGACCCCGCACAGATCTCGCTCTGGGACGGCAAGCTGCCACCGGCCTGGGTTGAAGGCGGCGACTCGCGCTACCTGCTCGGCACCGACAACCAGGGCCGCGACATGCTGTCAACCCTGCTCTACGGCGGCCGCATCTCCATCACCGTCGGGATCGCCGCAGTGCTGATGGGCATGGTGCTCGGGGTCGGTCTTGGCGTGTTGTCGGGCTACCTCGGCGGCACGGTCGACACTGTCATCATGCGCCTGGCAGACGTGCAGCTGACCATCCCCGGCATCCTGCTTGCGATCCTGATCAACGGCATAGGGCGCGCAATTCTGCCACCGGAGATCCGCGATGACATGGCAATCTACGTCGTGATCATCGCCGTCGGCCTGACCGATTGGCCACAGTTCGCGCGCGTGGCGCGCTCGGCGACACTGGTCGAAGCGCAGAAAGAATACGTCCAGGCGGCGCGCATCATCGGCCTGGGCAGCTTTACCATCATGCTGCGCCATATCCTGCCCAACACCCTGCGGCCGGTGTTGGTGATCGCGACCATCGGCCTCGCGCTCGCGATCATCTCCGAGGCCACCCTGAGCTTTCTCGGCCAGGGTATTCCGCCGACCACGCCGTCACTCGGCACCCTGATCCGCGTCGGCAATGAATACCTCTTCTCCGGGCTCTGGTGGATCACGTTGTTCCCGGCGCTCGCGCTGGTGGCGCTGGTGTTCTCGGTCAACCTGCTCGGCGACTGGCTGCGCGACGCGCTCAATCCGAAGCTCCGCTGATGCCGATCCTGTCCATCGACAAGTTGAATGTGGAGTTCCCGTCTCGGCGCGGCAACACGCTCGCGGTGCGCGACGTGTCCCTCGAGGTGGCACCCGGCGAAGTGCTGGGGCTGGTTGGCGAGAGTGGCGCGGGCAAGTCGACCGTGGGCAACGCCCTGATCAACCTGCTCGAGCCGCCGGGTCGCATCGTCTCGGGGTCGATCGTGTTCGACGGCGAAGACCTCACCACCCTCGACGACGAGACCCTGCGCAGCTACCGCGGCAAGCGCATCGGGATGATCTTCCAGGACCCGCAAACCTCGCTCAACCCGCTCATGACGATCGGCGAACAGCTGATCGAAACCATCCGCAGCACCAAGGGCCTCTCGGCAAGCGACGCCGAGGCCGAGGCGATTGCGCTGCTCGAATCGGCCGGCATCGACGAAGCGCGCGCACGCCTGCGCGCCTACCCCCACCAGTTTTCAGGTGGCATGCGCCAGCGCGTGGTGATTGCCCTCGCCCTTTGCGGCGACCCCGATCTGATCATTGCCGACGAACCGACCACCGCGCTCGACGTCTCGATCCAGGCGCAGATACTCGACCTGATCAAGTCACTGTGCGCGTCGCGACAGCTCGGGGTTGTGCTGGTGACCCACGACATCGGCGTGATCGCCGAGATCGCCGACCGCGTTGCGGTGATGTACAACGGCGAAGTTGTCGAGACCGGCACGGTCGCGCAGGTGCTCGGCGCACCGGAACACGATTACACCAAGAGCCTGATTGCCGCCGTGCCGCGCGGTGACCGCAAGATCGACCGGTTCACCCTCATCGACTACATCGACGGGTCGGCAGCCAAAGGCAAATCGATCGACATCGACAACCACTGGCTCGGCGCCGACCGCACATCCGTTCAGTCC
>CALDHJ010000357.1 GCA_937941555.1 uncultured Granulosicoccaceae bacterium
GTTCTTCGGAATGGCGATGTGGTCCTTGAACGATTTCTCGACCGGCTTGTAGAGGGTGTGCAGGCGGCCAAGCGCTCGATAGCAGTCGTCCACGGAGTCGACGATCACGCGAATGGCAAACATGTCGTAGACATCGCCAAACGACATCTGTTTATTGCGCATCTTCAGAAACAGGCTGTAGAGGTGTTTCTCGCGGCCGAAGACATCCGCATTCAGACCCATCTCCTCAAGCACAGCACGCGACTGGATCTCGATTTTCGAGACCAGCTCCGAGCGGTTGCCGCGCGCTTTCTCCACCGCTGCCCTCAGGGTGTTGTAGCGGTGCGGGTAGAGGGCTGCGAAACCGAGGTCCTCGAGCTCGTTCTTTATGCTGGTAATGCCGAGGCGGTGGGCGATTGGCGCGAAGATCTCCAGCGTTTCACGCGCAATGCGGCGGCGCTTTGCCAGGCTGACCGCGTCGAGCGTGCGCATGTTGTGCAGCCGGTCAGCGAGTTTGATCACGATCACGCGGATGTCGCTGACCATCGCCATCAACATCTTGCGGAAGTTTTCCGCCTGCGCCTCGGCCTTGGATCCCTCGAGGTTGGTCAGCTTGCTCAAGCCCTCGACGAGCCGGGCAACCTCTTCGCCGAACTGCTCGGACAGCTGCAGGTAGGTCACCGGGGTGTCTTCGAGCACGTCGTGCAACAAGGCCGCCATGATGGCGTGTGCGTCCATGCGCATGTCATCCGCGACAATACGGGCGACGGCCAGAGGGTGGGTGATGTACGGCTCGCCGGACTGTCGGCGCTGCCCGCTGTGTGCCTCGGCGGCGAGCAGGTATGCCTGGTAGATTCGCTGCACGTCTGCGCCGTTGAAACGTGACTCGGCCATACGGCACAGATCGGAGATCTGAAAGCCGCTGTCGGATGCCGGTGTGTCTGTCGGGAGAGGCAGATCGGCCATGCGCACGCAGTCGGTCAGGGTGGGGGAGTCGCCCTGAGCTTACAACGTTCTGGCGTCTTGTTGGCCCTGCAATTCACAGGAAACGATCGTCTCGCGCAGGATGCGCGGAAAGTCAGAATTCGCGAGCGTCTTCGTCGCGGATAACGGGTGCTATCGGCGGCGGCCGGTGTTCGATGGCCATTGCCAGAACCTCTTCGGTCACCAGACCTTCGGCCACTTCGCGTAGCGCCGTGACGGTCGGCTTGTCGCCGCCGGCTTCGACCAGCGGCTCACCGCCCATCGCAATGTGGCGGGCGCGCTTTGCGGCGGTCACAACGAGGTCGAATCGGTTGTCGACGTGATCGAGGCAGTCTTCGATGGTGACACGAGCCATGGGGAGTACCGTAGTGCGGGAGCTGGCGAACCGAGTATTTTATCAAGTCACAGGTGAATGTCAATGTGCTGCGGGTCGCCAGCCACGGAGCGGCTTGAACCGTCAGTCTGTTAGCAACTCAGCGATCAGCGGTGCGTGCTTTGCCGCTTGGCGGGCATGGCGGCAACGCTCAGCCCGGACGATCGCGTTCAGTTCTGCATAGGCTTCGTCGAAATCGTCGTTGATGATGAGGTAGTCCGCCTCTGCGTGCTGGCGCATCTCAGCCAGCGCGTCTGCCGTCCGCCGGGCAATGGCCTCAGGGCTGTCGGAGCCTCGGCCAGTCAGGCGAGCACGCAACACGTCGCGAGACGGCGGCAGAATGAACACGCTCGTGGCGCCCGGATGGCGTGCGCGCACCTGGGCTGCGCCCTGGCAGTCGATTTCGAGCACGGCATCGTCGCCAGCGTCGACAACCGCCTCGATTGCGGCGTGGCTGGTACCGTATTGGTTGCCGAATACGTTGGCGCTCTCCAGAAACTCCCCGCGCTCGCGCATGGCATCGAAGGTGTCATTGTCCGTAAAGTGGTAGTGCACACCCACAATCTCGCCTTCTCGGCGCGCTCGTGTGGTGTGCGACACGGACAAGCGGATTCCGGGCGTCTCACGGAGCAGCCGTGACACAAGGCTGGTTTTGCCGGCGCCGGAGGGCGCCGAGACAATGAACAGTTGGCCTGACATGGGCATCGAGGTGCGGGTGATAACCGCGACAGTGTGCCGCGTTCACCCGCGCAGGTGTAGTCCCTGGCGTCTCGGATAGGGCTCGGCGACTACCGGTCGACGGCGCTGTTGTCCGTTGCGGCGTGACGTTGTGTCGAGGTGGGTGACAACAGCAGTGTGCGGTTCTGACCGCGACCCGGATCGGTATAGAGCAAGGTTACGTGCCCGGATTCGGATCGCGCGAGCTGGACGGCGTCGGTCGAGGTGGAGATCAACGCGCTGGTCGGCGGTGCGAGCGGGGGAGCTGTGCCGCTGATCAGCAGTGTGCCAACAGCACAAACCGTCAGGGGCAGCGCCAGGAGTGGCCACTGGCGAGCGCCGCGCAGCAAAGCTGCACGCATATCCTGCGAGCGCATCAACATATCCATCTTCTTCTCGAAGTGTTGTGACGCCAAGAGCCTGGGATGGCGGTGCGTCTTCACCGATGCTTGAGCAAGGATTGCGCCCGATCCGAATGCGCAACAGTGCAGTGCGCAAAACAGCTTGTGAATAGCTCAAACAGGTCAGGAACAGGCGAGTTGGCTTCAGGTCTCCCAACGGAACAGGAGCGCGCCGGCGATCAACAACGCGGCTGTGACGCCAACGAGATAGAGCAGGCTTGGCAATACGTCCGTAAAGCCTGCGTTGTCGAGCATGACCGCGCGAGCGCTGCGGGTCATGTGGGTGAGGGGTAGTGCGTCGGCAACCCGCTGCAGCCACGGGGCGGCATCGGCCATGCTGAACCAGACTTCGCTGAGCAACATCATCGGCCAGGTCGCGACGTTGAGCAGTCCGTTCGCCAGCTCCTCAGAACTGATTCGAGCTGCCACTAGCAAGCCGAGCGCAATCAGTGAGGTCGAGCCGATCGCGAAGATCAGCAACAGCAGCAGCGGGCTGCCCTCCATGCGGAAATCGACTGTCAGCCAGAGGCCGACAAAGAGGATCGTGTTGACGACGAGGATCAGCATCAGGCGCGAGACAAGCTGGGCCGAGAGGAATTCGACAGCGCTGACGGGTGTGGCGAGCAGTCGCTTGAGCACACCCATCTTGCGGTAGCGCACGATCACGAAGCCGATTCCGTAGAGTGCGGCAAACATGATGTTCATCGCGAGCACGCCGGGCAACGCCCAGTCGACGTAGCGCAGCGCGTCGCCACTGACCGGGAGACGCTTGAGCCCTACGACGCTGCCCTCGGCCTTGAGAATCTTCGCCAGCACCGCACCGTTGGGCGACTCCGGGTTGATCCAGTAGCGCGCGGCAGCAGGCTCGATCAACAGGTCGAGCCCATGGCGTTCCACTTTTCGGATCGCAGCCTCGAGGTCATCCTGCGGGGCGATGTCGACAAGCGCCTCGTCGAGGCCCAGCAAGTCTTCGACGCTGACCTTGCCATCGCCCACCGTGCCCAGCGTGTAGAGCGCTTGTTGGCCGTTGAAGATGAAGGCAAAGCCGATCACGATGAACACCGGGAACAGCAGGCCCCAACCGAGGGAGGCATAGTCGCGCACGAACTCGAGGTTGCGCGCGACGAGTACGGCATAAAACCGCTTGGGATTGAACATCAGTTTCTCAGCTCCCGTCCGGTGAGCTCGATGAACAGATCCTCGAGGTTGCGCGAGCGAATGCGCAGGTTGCGAAGCGGCACACCGAGCTTGAGCAAGTGCGCGATGCTCGCATTCACGTCCTGGGTCAGGATCTGCAGCTGCTCGGGGCCCTCCGTGATCTGAAGGCTGTGCGCTTCGGTGCCGGCAGGCCAGTCGGCGCGCGGCAATTGCATGATTACGTCGTCGAAGGTGCTCGCCAACAGCGCATCGGGTGTGTCCTGTGCGATCACGCGACCATGATCCATGATTGCGATCTGATCGCACAACGCATGGGCTTCATCCATGTAGTGCGTCGTCATGACAACCGTGACCCCTTTCGACTTGATGTCTCCGATCAGGGCCCAGAGGTTGCGGCGGGCCTGCGGGTCAAGCCCGGTCGTGGGTTCGTCGAGAAACACCACCGACGGGTCGTTGACCAGAGCGATGGCGAGCAACAGACGTTGCCGCTGACCACCCGAGAGCTTCTTGGGCTCACGGCCGAGCAGATCGCGAATCTGGCAGGCGTCGATCAAGGCGTCCAGCGACGCATTGCGTTGATACAGGCGGCCGAACATTGTCAGCATTTCGCCCGCCGTGACGAATTCCTGCAGCGCGGTCTGCTGAAACATGATGCCGGCGTCTTCAGCGAAGTGTGGCCCGAGCGGCTCACCGCGATACAGCACCTCACCGGCGGTGGGCGACTTGATGCCCTCGAGGCACTCGATGGTCGTGGTCTTGCCGGCCCCGTTCGGCCCGAGCAGCCCGAAACAGGTGCCCGGGAAGATATCGAGATCGACACCGCGCACTGCATGCACGTCGCCGAAACGCATGTGCAGTCCGCGCGTTTGCATCAGCGCCGTCTGGCCTTGTGTCACTGCCTGCTCCTGTCCGTGTGCGCAAACGCTTGGCGCCGGCCGTGGCTTTGCTACCCTGTTTGGCGACGTGGTGCGACAACTTCAAGTCTAGTGCCTGCGTCGTCAGACCACCGAATTCAACCGGAACACCTCACATGGCCCACCTGTTGTTGGCGGACGACGACACACTGCTTGCCGATCTGCTGTCTGAATTCCTGACCGGACAGGGTTTTGAAGTGCAGGTTGTGCCCAATGGGCGGGAGGCCGTCGAGGCCGTGTCGCGTGGCGGCGTCGATCTTGTGATCCTCGACGTGATGATGCCCGAACTCGACGGGTTCGAGGTCCTCGGGCGGCTCCGCGACAGCGGCATTCGGACCCCTGTCATCTTCCTGACGGCCCGCGACTCGACCGACGATCGCGTACGGGGGCTGAGCACGGGCGGCGACGACTACATGGTCAAGCCGTTCGCGATCGCCGAGCTCGTGGCGCGGGTACAGCTCCGCCTCGGCACGGCCGCGCAAGCGCAGGCCGACGTGGTGCTGCGGTGTGCCGACCTCGAGATCGACGTCGAGGGTCACCGGGTG
>CALDHJ010000358.1 GCA_937941555.1 uncultured Granulosicoccaceae bacterium
GCAGACGGAAGTGGTCCTGGTGGACCGTGACGGTTCTCAACGCAGAGACTCGATCAACGCCGCGCAGCCGTCTTTCATCGGATCAACCGCAGGCAGCGACAGCGCGTCGGCACAGGCTGCGAGACAATCCGCGGTCTGTGAACCATCGAGCCCCGAGGTGTTTACCGCGCACCCGATCACTTTGCAATCGGGGTTCACGCGTCGGGCGAAGGCCAGACTGGTGTCATGCACGTCCTTGAGACTCGGCAGCTCGTAGTGTGGCAAACCGCGCATGTGTGTGCGGGTCGGTTCGTGGCAGATCACCAGGGCGTCTGGAGCGCTGCCATGGATCAGAGCCAGGGTCACACCGGAAAACGACGGGTGGAAAAGGCTGCCTTGTCCCTCGATCAGGTCCCAGTGCGCCGCATCTGCATCGGGAGTGAGCGTTTCGATCGAGCCCGCCATGAAATCGGCGATGACGGCGTCAAGTGGAACGCCACTGCCCGTGATCAAGATGCCCGTTTGCCCGGTTGCCCTGAAGTCGGCATTGAAACCGCTCGCGCGCATGTCGCGCTCGAGGGCGAGTGTCGCGTACATTTTGCCAACCGAACAGTCGGTGCCGACGGTGAGCAGACGATTGCCGCTGCGGCGTTTGCCTTCGCCAATCGGGTAGGTCTCGGTCGGCACACGTACATCGATCAGCTGTTGGCCCATGCGCTCTGCAGCGGCGACAAGCTCGGGGTCATCACGGAGGAGATTGTGCAGACCGCTTGCGATATCCAGCCCACTCTCTAGAGCCGACACCAGGATGCTTCGCCAGGCATCGCTGATGACACCGCCTCGGTTGGCAACGCCTATGACCAGGGTTTCCGCGCCGGCTGCGCGTGCTTGGTCTATCGACATATCGGGCAATCCGACATCTGCTGCGCAGCCGTCCATTCGGATCTGCCCCACACAACTGTCCGCCCGCCAATCGCGAATGCCACGAGCCACTTTGGCAGCCAGTTGATCGGGTGCGTCGCCCAGAAAGAGTACGTAGGGGGCCTTGATCACAGTTGGGTCCTCGGAAGCGTCAAAGCACAGTGTAATGCAGGTAGTGATCGAAGCCCCAGGGTCGTGCTGCACGGCGTGCTTTTGGTCTGATCCTCGCGCATTTATGCGATGCAGTTCCGGTTTGACGATATCGGACACACTAACATCCTAACGTCATTTTCAGCGGGTCTGCCAAGGACATGTGGCGTTTCCTATTTGCATTGGCTGCGATCACCTTTTTCAAGGCCGCTGCCGCTGATTCGAAGATAGAGCTGCTCAAGCACCCCTGGCCCTATCAGGCATCAGTTACGGTGAGTTCCGATCGCCACCGCACGTCGCCTGCAGTTGCGGATGCGGTGCACTCGCTGGTGATGTCTGAGGAGACTATTGGCCCCGATTCGGCTGTCCGTCGACTGGTTCTCGGCACGGGAGTTGGTACATCTCTCGATCGAGGTTTCGGTTTGCCGCTTGCTGACAGCTTCTGGTTGGTCGGCGGAGACTATTCGGTATTCAGGCGTGGGGTAACGAGTGGGGCGGATATTCAGTTGAATACTGCTTTCTCGGAGCATGTGGACTCGCTTTTCAAGCAGGGCAGACTGGACACACTTCATACCTTCGGTGCTGGTGAGATATCGCGTACTCATGCCAAACAAGCGTTGGCGTGGTTGAACGAAGAGCCTCACCGCAAGCCCAGTGTGTGGGTGAGCCACTCGTTCTCCGAGACTCCGTCCGGCAGCGAACCGGGTGTGATGTTCTTGAACCTGGCCAGCAAGAACCTCGTGAAAGGGGGATTGCGCTGGATCGGTGATCTGTCGCTCACCTCGGCCCTTGCCGAGCGAGTGCCTCGCATATCCAGCTTGCAATCAACACTCTTGCGGGTGCCCAAACCCTATCCGTATCCGGCAGATGCGCAATGGACAGTAGCGGCCTTTCACGCCGTTTTGGCCAGCATTGCCTTGTTTGCGTTGGGCTTGTTCAAAGGAGGGTGGGGTCGTCGGTTGCGGTACGCCTCACAGTGGGCTGTGCTCAGCGTGCTTGGTATCGCAGTATTTCTGCCTGTTCAGCTCAATTACTCCACCGGCGACAACCCCGACAGCCCGAATTACAACATCGATCTGGTCAACAAATTCGGCATGGACTTCCATTGGTTCATCATGCCCCGGCCAGGTTACCAACCGTTGATCGTCAACTCTCTGGCTTTGCAGGCGCGAGATCTGGCCGGTCGACGAACGGTGTTCAACAAGGTCAGACTGGACAACGGCGATGATGTTATCGCCTTCTCGCGCAACACGATGGGCTTCAACGGAATGCGCAGTCTGGAGCTGTTGACGGAAGAACGTCTGGCATCTCTGCAGGCGTCACAAGGCATTTCGGTGCTCTACACCCATTGGTTCGAGCAGCTGCCCGGTGGTGCTTTTACTGAAGCCGCTCTCGACGGAATGGGCCGGTTACGCGACGCGTGGAAATCTGGCCAGATCTGGGTAGCACCCTCAGGCAAGATGCTCGACTTTCACTTCGTGCGTGCATTTCTCAATTTCGAAACGGAGGAGTCGGAAGGCGTTGTTCGCGTCGACATTCATGGCATCGAATCCCCGGTCGACGGAAAGATACCGGTATCGCGAATCCGATTGAGTGGATTGAGCTTTGCCGTGCCCGATGCATCAATTGAAATGCAGGTCTGGCACAATGGTTATCAACTTCAGTTGGAGAGTTACGCACGTCCCGATGGCAGTGCGGTCTGGCAGATTCCGTGAAGTTTGACGTCAATGCTGACTGTTGACGCGCTCTGAGTCCGTCATCATGGCAACAAAGTTGCGGTGGCGTGTCGCATCGAGCGCACCGGTTTCCACGGCTGTCTTCACGGCGCAATTCGGTTCGTGTCGATGGGTGCAATTGCTGAACCGGCAGTCGGCGGCGGCATCAGCGATGTCGCGAAAACCGGCAGCGATCTGATGCGGATTGAGGTGGTCAACGCGAAATTCGCGTACCCCGGGCGAATCGATGACAGCCCCGCCACCGGGTGTCTCATACCAGTAAGCCGCAATCGTGGTGTGGCTGCCGAGCCCGGCACGTGACAACGCGCCGACGGCGATGTCCTGCTCGGGAACGGCGTGCTGAATGAGTGAAGACTTCCCGACACCTGACTGGCCGACGAACACACAGGCACATTCACTAACTGTGCGGTGCAGGGGCGCCAGAGAAGCCGCGTCGTGGGCTGAACACAAAATCCACTCGTATCCACAGTTTCTGTAGCACGCGAATGACATCTCGAGGTCATCTCGTTCGGCAGCTGACAAGAGATCCGCTTTGTTGATCAAAACGACGGCGTTGACGCCGGCATCTTCTGCAGCAACCAGGTACTGATCGATCATCAACCGATCAATGCCGGGTGCGGGTGCGCTGACGATAATCATGCAGTCGAAGTTGCTCGCGAGTATCCGGCTGCGACCGCGGCGATCCAGTCTTTCGAGGGCGCTGCTGCGCGGTTCGACCTGCTCGATACAGACGTTGTCAGGGTCGACGAGGCTGCAGTTGACACGGTCGCCAACGATGGCGTTTTGCGCTTTTGATCGTGCCGTGGCGGCCAGCAGTTCCCCGCTGTCGGTGCGCACCATGCGGTGTGCGCGATGGTGCGCGATGACGCGGCCACGAAGTAAGGGGGAAGTCACAAGGGGGTTGTTGATCCGATCGACGCAAACACGTAACGGGCTGCACTATACTAGGGCACCAAGCGGCGCTCCAACTCCGCAGGCCCGGCCATGCCCGAACCCGATTCCGCCAACCTGATTTGGATAGACCTCGAAATGACGGGTCTGGACCCGTCGACGGACCAGATTATCGAGGTCGCCACGATCATCACTGACAGTGCGCTCACGCCACTTGCCGAGGGACCAGTATTGGCAATCCATCAGCCGGGAGAGGTGCTGCAGGCGATGGATGATTGGAACCAGCACCACCACGGGGTGTCTGGCCTGATCGATCGCGTAGCCGCCAGCCGACTGAGTGTTGGCGACGCAGAGCGGCAAACGCTCGACTTTCTCGCCAAATGGGTCCCTGCCGGGGCATCGCCGATGTGCGGAAACAGCATTTGTCAGGACCGGCGGTTCCTCGCCAGGCTCATGCCTGATCTCGAGGCGTGGTTTCACTACCGCAATCTCGATGTCTCCACGCTGAAGGAGTTGGTCAAGCGCTGGTCGCCAACCACACTGCAACAGTTTCAGAAGCGCGGCACCCACCAGGCGCTTGAAGACATCCGTGAATCCATCGCCGAGTTGCAGTTCTATCGCAAAACCGTGCTGACGATCTGACCCGGTGCGGTGCGGCTGACTGCCCAATCCCACGTATACTGCGAGCTGCGAGATCCCGGGCCGTGTTCCGACATTGGCCGCGGGACAGAACTTTTTGCCCCCTTGCCGGGTCTGAACTGGGCAGTAACTGTTTGTGAGTGACAAAACATCCGATAAAGAACTGGTGCTCCGGGTGCAGGCGGGGGATAAATCCGCTTTCGACCTGCTTGTGCTCAAGTATCAGAACAAAGTGGCGAGTCTGGTGGGCCGCTACCTCAGGGAACCGGCGGACGTCGCCGATGTCTGCCAAGAGGCGTTCATCAAGGCCTACAGGGGTTTGGGGAACTTTAGGGGCGATAGTCAGTTCTATACGTGGCTGTACCGAATTGCGGTCAATGCCGCAGTGAACCACATCGCGACGCGCGGCCGGCGGCCTCAGGGCACTTCGCTCGACGCGGATGACAGCGGGCTTTCGCAGACTGTGGAGCGGCTGCACGAACTGGCGAGTCCGGATCGGCAAGCGGCGACAGACGAGTTGGCCCAAACCATTCGGGATGCTGTCGCAGGACTCCCGGAGGATTTGCGGACGGCCATCACCCTGCGTGAATACGAAGGGCTGGCTTACGAAGAAATCGCTACGGTGATGGATTGCCCTATCGGCACGGTTCGCTCTCGGATATTTCGGGCTCGGGAAGCGATCGAAGCGAAAATCGAACCGGTGTTGCACGGCAACACGGAGATGTAGAAATGAATGAGCAAGACAAACTGGAACTCTCCGCCTTTTTTGACGATGAGGCCGCCGATACCCAAAGACTGGGTGCCGTCCTGAAGACGGCTGAAGGTCGAGATGCATGGGCGCGTCAGTGTCTCGTGCGTGATGCCTTGCGTGGCGATTCCTTGGCAGCATCGCAGGGTGGCGTTGCCGATCGGGTGCGCGCTGCGCTTGAAGACGAGCCAGTGATATTCAACCCGGCGGCGCGCTCAGAGCGGCGCCCGACTGGCGCCAACGTGTCGAGGAAACGGCAGTTTGCCGGCCTCGCGCTCGCGGCGACTGTTGCGGGTGTGGCGTTTCTCGGCTTGACGCAAGTCGACCCGACAGCACCGAATCGTGTGGCTGAGAATCAGGCGCCGGCTTCGACGACAGAATTTCCCCCAATCAACGGCGTGGCGGGTGCGGTCGTCGCTGATGACGTCCGTCCGGTGACGCGGCTGGTGACCGACGAGCAGGATGCAGTCGAAGCGGCGGTCAACACTGACTCGACTTTGCGCAAAGAGCCCTGATCAAAATCTCCCAGGCCCAGGTAGCATTTATGTGCCACAAATCGGGTGTGGGTAGCCTCAATACTGCGCGCAGTCGGTGACCATCGCCGACCTGAGCGGCGCAGCACTTGCAGCGTTTGTCAGCACCGATTGTGAGTGTGCACACGGACCACCCCTAAGTGCCTAGTGGGGATCGGTGCCGCGTTTCGAATCGGTGCCAGAGTGTTACTGGTCTCGCTGCCAGACGTTTTAGTGAAGTCTGACAGTAGGCTTACAACAGACAGGAATTCGTGATGATTCGGTATTGGTTTGCAGTTCTGCTATTGAGCTTTTCGCTGTCCGGGCATGCTGAGGCGCGCGCCTTCGGACTGCCGGATTTTACAGAGCTGGTTGAAGAAAACCATCCGGTTGTTGTCAACATCAGTACGACCCGCGCGCGAGGTGGCGCCGGGCCGGAGCTGCCGCCAGGTATCGAATGGCCAGATATCGAGGGGACGCCCTTCGGCGAATTGTTCCGGAAATTCTTCGAGGAACAGGAGCGCGGCAACGGTGAGCGTGGTGGTCGTCGAGAGACGCCTTCATCGCTTGGGTCGGGATTCATCATTTCCGACGATGGCTACATTCTGACCAACAACCATGTTGTTGAAGGGGCGGACGAAGTGTTCGTGCGGTTGCACGATCGCCGGCAGATGCCCGCGACGGTCGTGGGCACCGACGAGCGCAGCGACGTCGCGGTGTTGAAGATCGAGGGCGAGAACCTGCCTGTGGCAAAAATCGGCGCGTCCAAGCAGCTGAAGGTTGGGGAGTGGGTCCTCGCGATCGGATCGCCTTTCGGCTTCGATCACTCTGTCACGGCCGGCATCGTCAGCGCAAAAGGCCGTTCGCTGCCACGCGAGAACTACACACCGTTCATCCAGACCGATGTCGCCATCAACCCGGGCAACTCCGGTGGTCCGTTGTTCGACCTGGAGGGCAACGTGGTGGGCGTCAACTCTCAGATCTACAGCCGTAGTGGTGGCTTCATGGGTCTGTCTTTTGCAATCCCGATTGAAGTTGCGATGAACGTGGCCGGCCAGCTGCGCGAGAACGGCAGAGTGTCTCGAGGTTGGCTCGGCGTCGTTATTCAAGAGGTAACGCGTGAACTGGCTGAGAGCTTCGGGATGGAACGTGCGACCGGCGCACTGGTCTCTCAGATCGTTGCCGACAGCCCAGCCGCGAATTCGGATATCCAGGTCGGTGACGTCATCGTCGAGTTCAATGGCGATCCGGTGCCGACATCGAGCAGCTTGCCCCCACTAGTGGGGCTGGTGTTGGCAGGCACCGACGCCGAAGTGACTGTGCTGCGCAATGGCGAGCCGGTCGTGCTGACGGTGAACATCGGTGAATTGCCTGGCCAGGAAGAGCTCGCCAGAGCAACCGGTCCCGGTGCGGAGCCCGAGTCCAAGGCGTCAAGGGTCGGTGTGGTCGTGGCTGAACCCGATGATACCCAGCGTGAAGCGGCTGGTGTGCCAGAGGGTGGCGTTATCGTCACTGAGATCAAGCAAGGCGGACTGGCAGACCAGGCCGGCGTTATGCCGGGTGACATGGTGCTGATGCTCGGCAGCGACAAGGTGGACAGTGTTGTGGATTTTGACCGGCTGGTTGATGCACTGCCCGCTGGCACAGCGGTGGCGATGCTGGTTCACCGTGGCGCAAACCCCCTGTTCCTGCCCCTGCGCTTGCCGGAGTAAGCGGATTCAGCCACACTGACCGGTTTGGTCAGTGAGTGAGCTGAGTGCGCCAGCGCCGTGTACTGAAAATCGACAGCGGATCACCGCCGGGCGCCGTGGCGGATACGCCGGCGGTGGCTGGTGCGCCACGACTGCAACTGACCTTGTTCGGTCGTGTCGAGTGCCACCTTTGCGAGGATGCAGCAGCCGTGCTCGACGCACTTGCTGGCGACCTGGAGATATCGGTGAATCGCGTTGACATCGATGGTTTGCCCGCCGTGCGCACGCGCTACGACAGGCATGTTCCGGTGTTGTGCCACGAAGACACTGAAATCTGCCGCCATTCACTGGATTTGCCCAAGCTCGAACGCTATCTCGCCAGCCAGCGTGACGCGGCGAGTCGTTGAGACCCACCATGCAGCACCTCATCCGTAACTTTTCCATCATCGCCCACATTGACCATGGAAAATCGACGCTGGCCGATCGCCTGATACAACTCTGCGGTGGACTCAGCGAACGGGAGATGGCGTCCCAGGTGCTAGATTCGATGGACCTCGAACGCGAGCGCGGGATCACGATCAAGGCACAGGCTGTCACGCTCGATTACCTCGCCGAAGATGGCACCACCTACCAATTCAACATTATCGATACGCCTGGGCACGTCGATTTTGCGTACGAAGTATCGCGATCGCTGTCTGCTTGCGAAGGGGCAATGTTGGTGGTGGATGCATCCCAGGGTGTCGAAGCGCAAAGCGTCGCAAATTGCTACACCGCCGTGGAGCTCGATCTGGAAGTGCT
>CALDHJ010000359.1 GCA_937941555.1 uncultured Granulosicoccaceae bacterium
GATCGGGTCAGACACGGCGGCATGTGCCAGCGAAGTTGCACCATAGTGCGGAACAGCAGGCAATTTAAGGCGCAATGCACCATCAGGGCGGCGATAAGCGGTCAAAACGTGCCGCTGATGCGTGTCAGTCGCCGCAACGGATCGCTATAATCGCCGGTTTAGCGTTCAGGCTGAAACCCAAAGCCCCCCTTTCCAACCCAGATCCGCCGCTGGCGGACCACTAAGGTGAGCCACCATGAAAATACTTGTCACGTGCAAACGTGTACTTGACCCGTATGTCAAAGCGCGCGTCAAGGCAGACGGCACCGGCGTCAATCTCGACAACGTCAAAATGGCGATGAACCCGTTTGACGAAATTGCCGTGGAAGAAGCCATCCGATTGCGCGAAACCGGCAAGGCGGAAGAGATCATCGCCGTGTCCATCGGCGCGGCAAAGTGTGAAGAGACACTGCGCACAGCGCTCGCCATGGGCGCCGATCGGGCCGTTCACGTCGTCACCGACGACGACATCGAGCCGCTCGGTGTGGCAAAGGTACTCAAGCACCTGGTGGACGCCGAGCAACCGGGCCTGGTCATCATGGGCAAGCAGGCCATCGACGGCGACAGCAATCAGGCTGGCCAGATGTTGTCGGCCCTGCTCGGTTGGGCGCAGGGCACCAACGTGTCCAAGGTCGAGCTCAACGGTGAGACCGCCAACATCACCCGCGAGATCGACGGCGGCCTCGAGCGCCTGACCCTCAAGATGCCGTGCGTGCTGACCTCTGATCTGCGCCTCAACGAGCCGCGCTACGCCTCGCTGCCGAACATCATGAAGGCGAAGAAGAAACCGCTCGACAAGAAGCCGCTGGAAGAGCTCGGTGTCGACACCGCGCCGCGCCAAACGCTCGTCAGTGTCAGTGAGCCGCCCCCGCGCGCAGCCGGTGTGAAAGTCGCCTCGGTCGCAGAGCTGGTCGACAAACTCAAAAACGAAGCACAGGTCATCTGAGGGAATCCCAATGAGCATCCTTATCATTGCTGAACACGACAACGCCGAGATCAAAGGCGCGACCCTCAACACCCTCACGGCTGCCAACAAGATGGGCGACGCCGTAGACGTGCTGGTTGCCGGAGCCGGCTGTGGAGCGGCCGCCGAGGCTGCAGCCGCCCTGCCCGGCGTGCGCAGCGTCAAGGTCGCCGACAGCGCCGAATACGCGAACCAGCTCGCCGAGAACGTGGCACCGCTGATCGTGCAGATGGCGGGTGACTACAGCCACATCGTCGCCCCGGCCACAACCAACGGCAAGAACCTCATGCCACGCGTTGCCGCCATGCTCGACGTAATGGCCATCTCGGACATCTCCGATGTGGTTGACGCCGACACCTTCGAACGGCCGATCTACGCCGGCAACGTGCTCAGCGTCATCAAGAGCAACGACGCGACCAAGGTCGTGACCGTCCGAACGACGAAATTCGAAGCCGCAGCAACCACTGGCGGTTCGGCCACGATCGACGCGATCAGCGGCGCCGGTGACACGGGTCTTGCCACCTTCGAAGGGCAGGATCTCACCCAGTCGGATCGCCCGGAGCTCACCTCTGCGAAGATCATTGTCTCGGGTGGTCGCGGCATGCAGAACGGCGACAACTTCAAGATGCTCGACGAGATTGCGGGCAAATTGAACGCCGCTGTCGGCGCGTCTCGCGCGGCCGTGGATGCGGGTTTTGTCCCCAACGACTACCAGGTCGGACAGACCGGCAAGGTTGTGGCGCCAGACCTGTATATTGCGGTTGGCATCTCGGGTGCGATCCAACACCTGGCCGGGATGAAGGACTCCAAGACCATCGTCGCGATCAACAACGACGAAGAAGCACCGATCTTCCAGGTCGCAGACTACGGCCTTGTGATGGACCTCTTCGAAGCCGTGCCGCAGTTGTCAGCGGAACTCGACAAACTCTGAGCACTCTGCTCGGTTTGTCGGCAAACGCCAGCCTTCGGGCTGGCGTTTTTTTTTGGCCGCTTCCCGGTATCGCGAACTGGATCACAAGACGATGGGGCGGCTCTGGCTACCCTGCCCCAATGGAAAACCCCGATGCCCAATACGACGCCCTTAAAGACCTGAGTAACAGCCGCTGGATGAAGGCGCTGGGCTTCATTCTGGTCCACATCGCAGCACTTGGCCTCTTCACCGGCGTCATGCCGGAAGCCAATGCCGTGCTCGGCATCGCGGGCCTCGGCGTATACTGGTCCGGCAACCGGCAAATGATCCGCGCGCGAAGACTGCTTCTCGACAGCCTGAACGCCAACCGACTGATAGCCTGACACGGGCCCTCGGCGACGCCGCGGTCCGATAGCGCCGTGGTTCAGCCGATATCACGCGGCCGCGCAACATACAGCACATGGTCACGACCCTCACCGCCATCCATATCGTCACAGGTTCGCTCGCCTGTCTCGGCATGCTCGTCGCGTGGCTCACGACAAAAGGCCACGTCTTGCATCGCCGTGGCGGTCAACTCTTCGTCGCGGCCATGTCGGCGAGCCTTGCTACCGCTGTGGTAGTCGCGCTGTGGCGCAACAACCATTTCCTGCTGCTGATCGCGCTGTTCAGCGGTTACTTCGTCTACACCGGTGCACGACTGGCTCTGGTTCGCGACGGTCGCCGTTCGCACCTCGATCAGATCATCACGCTGGCCATGCTCGCCGTCGTTGTCTGCATGACAGCACTCGCGTTCACGCAGTGGCAATCGGGTGACAGCTTGTACGTGGCAACAGCGGTCTTTACCGTGATCGCCGCGCTGCCTGCCGCGTCGGACTACCGCGCCGGTGCCTGGCCACGCGGCAACGAGCGTATTGCAGGTCATGTCATCCGCATGGGCGGTGCCAGCATTGCAACTCTCACCGCCGTGTTCGTCGTCAACATCGAAACCGATCCGGCATTCCTGGCCTGGATTGCCCCGTCGGCTGTCCTGTCACCCGCGATCGCCTGGCAGATTCGTCGATTGCGTCGCGCCTGAGCCAGCCAACTCCGCAGGTTGTCAGGGAGCCTCCGATCAAGTACCAGGCA
>CALDHJ010000360.1 GCA_937941555.1 uncultured Granulosicoccaceae bacterium
GTTCAACACAGCTCGATCGGCTCGGTGTTCGAGGGCGATATTCTGCTACAAGTCAGCGCGTCGACAACGCCTGGCCAGGTGACACCCCGCAGTTTCGGTACATCGCAGAATGGCAGCCTCTGGCCAGATGGCATTCTGCCCTACACGATCGACGGATCGATCGGCAGCGCAGTCGAAAGCCGCATTGTCGCCGCGGTGGCACACTGGAATGCAAAAACGCCGGTTACCGTTATCGAGCGCACTGCGGCAAACGCCAGCAGTTATCCGAACTATGTGACGTTCACCGACTACGGCGGTTGCGCGTCCTACCTTGGCCGGATCGGTGGCCAACAACCGATCTACGCAGGATCAGCTTGCTCGACGGGCAACATCATTCACGAAATCGGGCATGCGCTGGGTCTCTACCACGAGCATACCCGCCCGGACCGTGACGACCACATTCAGCTGAACTGGGGCAATATCAACAGCAGCTACAGCTACAACTTCGACATGGTGAATTCGAACGCGTCGCCCACAACGGCGTACGATCTCGGATCGGTCATGCACTATGGCGAGTATTTCTTTTCCACCAATGGCCAGAAAACCATTGAGCCCGCCTACTCGACTGCAATCTATATCGGGCAACGGGTCGGCTTGAGCGACTTGGACATTGCCGGTGTCAACGCGCTTTATGCGAGCGAGATCGACGCCGGGCTGAGCGTCACGCCGCACAGCCCGTACCCCAACCAGGCGATTGCTTTCGAGCTCACTTTCGACAACAGCGAGCACAGCTCACTCGCCCTGACATCCACTACCGTCACGATGCCGTCGGGCACCGCGTACGCCGCCAACAACAACTCCAACTGGAGCTGTTCACAGTCTGGAAACGACGTGACATGCAGCGGTCCGACGCTCAGCATCGGACAATCGAGCACGCTCGACCTCGCCTTCACGGCACCGCCCTCTGCCGCGAGCGATCTGAATTTTTTCAGTTCTTCCACTGCGACTCCGGCAGGCAGCGGGCCGGTCACGCACACCGCAAGTGCGAGTTTCGACATGACCACCCAGAACCTCGCACCCGTCATCACACCCGGACAACACATTAGCGTGGCCAGCACCACCCCACCCACCGGCACACTGGTAGGGCGCATTGCAGCAGCAGACCCGAACGGCGACCCGATGCAATCGTGGCAATTGCTGTCTACAGACACACCCAATGCGGTGACGCTGGACAGCTCGACGGGGGATCTCCATGTGGATGATGCAGCTGCCTTCGCATCGCGCGCTGACGATGTGATCGTGCTGGGCGTGAGCGTGTCGGACGGCAGCCTGACATCGAGCGAGACAACTGTCACACTCGACGTGGGCACACCGTCTACAGCCGCACTGAGCAACAGCAAATCCGAAAGTGGTGGCGGAGGAGCCGCACTTGCGCTAATCGCACTGCTGCCGGCGCTTAGACGACGACGCAGTAGAATCAGCGAAATCTGATCCAAAAAAAAGCGGCCCTCTGGCCGCTTTCTCGTAGTCTAGATCGAACTGAAATCATCCGGTTCGTCAATGACCTTTTTCTGCTTCGCAGCAGCGGCACTCCCTTCCGAATAGCCGTAGTAGTCGTAGTAGCCCTGGTAGTAGTGGTCACCGCCGTAGGCGCGCATCTTCTCGATGTCGACCTGGGTCACGACCAGGCCCTTGATAGACGCACCGATCTGCTGCATGCGTTTTACACCGCGCTGAGCTACCGGGAATGGAGTCTCACCTGAGCGCACCACGTACAACACGCTGTCTGCATACCGCGAGAGCACCAAGGCATCGCTGACTGCCTGCACCGGCGGGCAATCGATAACGATACGATCGTAGTGCTTGCGCAGTTGTTCCAACAGGTAGCCAAAGCGCTTGCTTGAGATCAATTCCAGCGGGTTGCCCGGCACACCGCCTGCGGGCATCACGTCAAGGTTGCCGACCAGTCCCTTGTAGATGCAGTCTGCGGCTCGGGACGTTTTCTCAACAAGGTTCACGAGACCCGGCGAATCCGAAGGCAGCCCGAGTGTCTTGTGAACACTGGGACGACGCATGTCAGCGTCGATCAACAGGACCTTTTCCATTTCGGCCATCGAGTGAGACAGGTTGGCTGACAAGGTCGACTTGCCTTCGTTCGGCACACTCGAGGTGATGATCACCAACTTGTCCGTATCTTCTCCCGCACCGAGCGTCAGGCTGGTTCGGATGGTGCGGATGGACTCCGCAAAGGTGCCCTTCGGATCATTGAGATTGACCGGGCTCAGCGGCAGTTCAGTGGCCTTGTTGGCTTTGAGCTTTGGCAAGATGCCGAGCAGTGGCAGACCCAGTTTGGATTCGATCTGATCAGCCCCAACGACAGTTTCATCCAGGTACTCCCGCAGGAAGGCAATCGCCACGGATGCGATCAGACCCAACAGGAAACCCAATGCCACGATCATCGATTTCTTGGGCTTGGCCGGTGACAAAGGCGGTACCGCCGCATCGGAAATCCGCGCATTGGTTGAATCCAGGCTGCTCGCCTCGTCGGTTTCACGGAACCGGTTGAAGAAGGTTTCATAGAGATTGCGGTTTGCATCCACTTCGCGCTGGAGCTGATCGAGTTCGAAGCTCTTGCGTGCGATGCTCTGAATCTCGGATTTACCACCTGCAACGCGCCCCTCCAGAGTGCGCACATTGGAACGGGCCAGCTCGTAGTCTTTCTGGATGGAGGACATGATTCGCTGAATTTCGAGATCGAGGTTGCGTTCGATAACGGTCAGCCGTGAACGCGCATCGACCATGCGCGGGTGGCGATCACCGTACCGGTTGGCGAGTTCGTCGATTTCCCGTTCGACCTCAGCACGGTCGACCTTGTAGGTCTGAACAAGGGCACTCTGCTGTACAGCCGGTAGATTCTCGAGCACTTCTGGCGCTGACGTGGACAACCGCTGCACCTCGTTGAAGAGCGCTTCGGCCTCAGCCATTTCACGCTGAGCGTCTACGAGCTTCGCGGAAAAATTGGCCAGCTCCTGTTCGTTGAAGCGCGTGACGCCACCACCGAAGTCGACAAGGCCGGTATCTTCCTTGTAGGCCTGAAGTTTTTCTTCCGATTCCTGCAGTGACACCTTGAGAATGGATAGCCGCTCTGTCAGCCAATCAGCGGCCTTGGCTGTCATCTCGGCTTTCGCATCAAGGTAGTCCTCGATGTAGATCTCACCCACCGAGTTGGCGACGTGCGCCGCGAACACCGGGTCGGGCGATTCAAAGCCGAGTCGAACCAACTTGGTCTTGCGAATCGGCTCCACACTCAATCGATCAAGAAACTGTTGCGCGACAAATCGACGACGCATCTCCGGATCCATGGCACTGAGCATTTCCGCCTGCTTGTCGGGAGCGGATGCAGTCTCCGCCATGCCCAAGAGCTTGCGAGCAGCCGCCATGGCGTCGAACCCACTGGATGTCGTGAAATCCGGGTGCTCTGTCAGCCCAAGCTTGTCGACAATTTTTTCTGCCAACTCTCGAGACTTCAGTATTTCGAACTGCGTCTGAAAGTAGTCGGTGTCAGACGCGTCGAAGCCGTAAAGCTCCTGTATGGACACCACGTTGTTCTGATCCCCTTCGATCAATAACGTCGAGCTCGCCTGATAGATCGGGGTGGCAGACGTCACGTAGGCGATGGCAAGGCCCGTAGTGATCGCTGTCATGAAAGCGATCATCCACTTGTTCTTGATCAATACGCGAAGGTATTCCTTGAGATTGATCTCATCACCGCCACCGCCGTAGTCGCGTTCGCCGTAACCGACATCGTCGTCCATGGACTGCTGAAAAATTGACATACTGCGTAACCGTTAGAAATGCTGCAAAGTGAGAAAGTGATTTGGCCCGACAGGAAAGGCTTAGAAAAAGCCTTCCTCGACCGTGATGATGTCGCCGGGTTGCACCGGGTCCTGAAAACGCATGCGGGCTTTCTTGTCGTCGGTACCGCGCAAGAGATAGATTTTTCTGCGCGACGCGCGGTCGGTAAATCCGCCGGCAACAGACACCGCTTTCTCAAGTGTGAGACCCGGTTGGTAAGGGTAGTCCCCGGGGGTTCTGACCTCACCTGTGATGAAAAACGGTCGATACTCGAGGATGGTGACGCTCACGCTCGGGTTCTTGAGATACCCATCGCGCAGCTGAGCCGTCACAAGCTGTTCGACCTCACGACTGGTCTGACCTGAAATCTGCAACTCGCCAAGAAACGAGTAATTGATTACGCCAC
>CALDHJ010000361.1 GCA_937941555.1 uncultured Granulosicoccaceae bacterium
GACAACGCCGACCTGCGCATGGCTGTGAAATACGCCATCAACCGTCAGGAGCTCGTGGACAAGATCCTGCTCGGCCACGGTGTGGTCGGCAACGATCACCCGATCTCGACGGCCAACCAGTACCACGCGAGCGACTTGCCGCAGCGTGAGTTCGATCCGGACAAGGTCCGCCACCACCTCAAGAAGGCGGGTATGGAAGGCGCGACCATCCAGCTCTCGGCATCGGATGCCGCCTTTGCCGGCGCGGTGGATGCCGCCCAGCTGATCAAGGCCTCTGCTGCACAGGGCGGTCTTAACATCGACGTGGTGCGTGAGCCGAGCGACGGTTACTGGTCGAACGTCTGGAACAAGAAGGGCTGGTGTGCTTGCTACTGGGGTGGTCGCCCGACCGAAGACTGGATGTTCAAATCCGCCTACGTCGCCGACACCGAGTGGAACGACACGGCCTGGCGCGAGACAGACGGCGCGAAGAAATTCAACGAGCTCGTGCTGCAAGGCCGCGCCGAGTTGGATGACGCCAAACGCCGAGGCATCTACGCCGAGTGCCAGCAACTCATCTCGGATGATGGCGGCGCGGTCGTGCCGATGTTTGCCAACCACATTCACGCGGTGTCGAAGAAAGTGGCAACGCCTGAGCAAGTGGCGGGCAACTGGGAGGCCGATGGCCACAAAGCGTGCGAGCGCTGGTGGTTTGCCTGATCAACGCTTGAGTTGATTGAACCAAAACACCCCGGCTCGCCGGGGTGTTTTTTTTGTGTCGACTGAACGCTTGCGCATTGACCTCGGTCGCCGGATTCGAGACACTTTCGACCAAGGGGCCGCGAGCGCCTCGTGAGGCGTCAGCCACCGCATCGCATCCTGCAAACCGTTCAATACCGGAGGATGCGCCATGGCGTCACCATTTGAAATCTCCACAAAACAACTCGCCCGATTGATCGGCACGCCGGCAGCGCCCGTACTGCTCGATGTGCGCATTGACGACGATGTCGCGGCCGATCCCGACCTGATTCCCGGCGCTCGCCGGCTCGCACACACGGACATCGAATCCGCCCTGCCGGCATTGGCCGGGCAATCCGTGGTGGTCTACTGCCAACGTGGTCTCAAGCTCAGTCAGGGCGTGGCTGCGCTGATGCGTGCCCGTGGCATCGACGCCGAGGTGTTGATCGGTGGCCACTTCGCGTGGCGGGACGAGGGGCACGATCGCATTCGTCTGTCTGCCTTACCGCCGCGCGACCCACACGGTCGCACGCGATGGGTCACCCGGCAACGGCCGAAAATCGATCGCATCGCCTGCCCCTGGTTGATCCGGCGCTTCATTGATCCCGACGCCGATATTCTGTTTGTGCCGGCGTCCGATGTCGTGTCCGTGGCCGAACGTTTTGCCGCCGAGCCGTTTGATATTGACGGCGTTCGCCTCGGCCACGCTCCGGGCCGTTGCAGCTTCGATGCGATATGTGAGGCCTTTGAACTGAACAATACAGCTCTGGAAACGCTGGCGTCAGTCGTCAGGGCAGCAGACCTTGGCGACCTCGACGCCGTGCCTGAAGCTGCCGGTTTACTTGCGGTGTCGCTGGGTCTGTCGCGCCTGCACCGCGACGACAACCGCCAGCTCGACGCGGGCATGGTGGTGTACGACGCGCTCTACCGCTGGGCGCGCGACGCGCGTGACGAGGTCCACCGCGAGGGTCCGGCATGAGCCGCGGCGTGGAGCCGGTCGCGACTATCCCCTTTCTGAAGACCTTCTTCAAGATCGGTGTGCTCTCTTTCGGCGGGCCGGCGTCGCAGGTTGCGGTCATGCAGCGCGTTGTGATCGACGAGCGCGGCTGGCTGGAAGAGCGGGAGTTTCTGTCGGCTCTGAGCTTTTGCATGCTGCTGCCCGGGCCCGAGGCGATGCAACTTGCGACCTGGTTGGGTTGGCGCTTGCGCGGCACGGCGGGCGGGGTGGTTGCGGGTCTCTTGTTCGTCTTGCCGGGTGCGATCGTGATGGGGCTGTTGGCGGCGCTCTATGTCCGCTTCGGCACACTGCCGCTGGTGAGTGTGCTCTTTGTCGGGGTCAAGGCCGCCGTGATCGCGGTCGTGATCGGCGCACTGATCAAGCTGTCGAAGCGCGCGCTCCAGGATGGCGTGTCGCGGTGTCTTGCGGTGGCGGCTTTTGTCGCCATGTTTGTCTTTTCGCTACCGTTTCCGGTTGTGATTCTCGCCGCCGGGCTCGCGGGCCTGTTCTGGACGCGGGGCGACACGCTGCCGGCTGTTGGCAATACAGGTACGGCGTCTATCAGGGGAACGGTCAGAACGGTCGCGGTGTGGTTGGCAGTGTGGTGGGCCCCGTTGGGGATGTTGGCGTTGGTCGACCCGCATGGCCTGTTGTGGCAGATCGGGCGTTTCTTCTCGACCCTCGCAGTGCTGAGCTTTGGCGGTGCGTATGCGGTCCTCGCGTGGCTGGCGCAGGATGCAGTGGGTCACTACCAGTGGTTGACGACTGCGCAGATGATCGATGGCCTCGGCCTCGCCGAGACCACACCCGGCCCCCTGATACTGGTGACCGAGTTTGTGGGCTACCTGGCCGGCAGTGCGCAGGGCGGGGTGGGCCTTGCCATTGCGGCGGCGCTGGTGACGCTCTGGGCAACCTTCATTCCGTGTTTTCTCTGGATCTTCACCGGCGCACCCTGGCTCGACTGGGTGTGTGGACAGCCGCGTCTGTCCAACGCGCTGCGAGCGATCACGGCGGCCGTGGTGGGTGTGATGCTCAATTTGTCAGTCTGGTTTGCGGCGCACGTGTTGTTCGCGGAGGTTGATCGCACAACATTGTTCGGCACCGCCATGCCGTTACCGGATTGGTCGACGCTTGACGGCATCGCGGTGTTGATTTTTGCGGTTAGTGCGGTGGCCTTGTTCCGTTTCAAGTGTGGTGTCGTCAGCGTGCTCGGCATCGCCTGCGCAGCGTCCGTCGCGCTACACCAG
>CALDHJ010000362.1 GCA_937941555.1 uncultured Granulosicoccaceae bacterium
CTGATCACCGCCGCCACCGCACAATGGCACGACTTCGAGGTGTTGCGTGACGCACTGCCGGCAGACGGCAGCATCAGCCTCAGCGACCACACCACCGAGTTCTCGACCTTGATCGTGAGCGGACCGGAATCACGCGCGCTGTTTGAAGGCCTCAGCGATGACGCCGACCTGAGTTTGAGCTGGCTCAGCGTGCAACGCGCCACGGTCGCGGGCAAATCCGCCACGCTCGCTCGGGTGAGCTTCGCTGGCGAACTCGGTTGGGAAGTGCACGCCAAAAACGCCGACATCCCGGCTCTCTATGAAGCGATCACCAAAGCCGGCGCGAAACCCTTCGGCATGTACGCTCTCGATTCGATGCGACTCGAGAAGGGATACCGCACCTGGAAGGGCGATCTCTCGACTGACTACAGCCTGGTACAAGCCGACCTCGGGCGCTTCATCAAGCTCGACAAAACGCAGGACTTCCCGGGCAAGACCGCGATCCAGACTGAAATACAAGCCGGTCCGAGCAAGCGTTTCGTACACCTTGAAGTCGACGCGGGCGAGTGTGACGCACCCTACATGTCGACGGTGTGGCAGGGGGACGAGATCGTCGGCGAGACCACGTCCGGCGGCTGGGGTTACCGCAGCGAGAAGTCACTCGCACTCGCCATGCTCAAGAGCGAGCTCGCCGAACCTGGCACCGAGATCGAAGTCGACATCTACGGCGAACGCCGCAAGGCGACGGTCATGAGCGGCCCCGCCTGGGATCCGAAGAACGAGCGCATTCGCGCCTGAGCAAACGGCTCGCTACCAGCCCCGCCTTGTGCGGGGCTTTTTCTTGAAGGGATAAAACGACCAACCTCGAGTTGCCTGCGGCAGCCACTCTTGGGTAGGGTGCCACAGTGTTCTCGCCAGTCGCGACGCCCCCATGGTCACACCGCTCTACGCCGCCCTCATCGCCATCCTGTTCATCGGACTGAGCTTTCGCACGCTCACCCTGCGCCGACGACTCGGCGTCGCGATCGGCACCGGCGACAACCTGGCACTCGAACGCGCCATCGCGGCGCACGCCAACTGCGCAGAATACGTGCCGATAGCGCTCTTGATGCTGTTTTTCCTCGAGCAACTCACGGGCTCCGCCACCACCGTGCACGTGCTCGGCATCGCGCTGGTGACGGGCCGCGTGGTGCACGCCTACGCCGTGAGTCAGGTGGATGAAGACATTCGCCTGCGGGTGTTGGGCATGGTGCTGACCCTCGGCTGTCTGATCTCGGCCACGCTCCGCGTGTTGACGCACTACCTCAACTGATCGGCGCCCTGCTCACTGCGCAGTGGCGTCACCGTAGCCCGCGGCAAAATCCGCCATGGCGCGGCGCCAGGGGCCCGGCCCGTGGCTCACGCGCGCCACGCCAGCGCCGGTGAGCTCACCCAGGCTTGGCATTTTGCCCATGACCATCACGTTGACCGGCAACGGGGAGGCTTCGCACAGGGTTGCAATATTCGGCAGCGCCCGCAGTCCCGGCGCAAAGAACCCGCTCGCACCCGCGCCCGCGTAGGCAACCGCCCGCGATGTCGCCTCCGCCAGCAGTGCAGCCGGGTCATCCTCTTTTGAGGCTTTCAGGTACACATCGGTGCGGGCGTTGATGAAGAAGGACAGGCCCTCGGCCTCGGCCATGGCGCGAATCGCCTGGATTCGTTCGACCTGCGCGTCGACAGCGTGCAACCCGCTGCCGCCGACGATCTGGTCTTCGAAGTTGATGCCGACGACGCCAAGGCCCATGAGCGCCTTCACGTTGTCGGCCACCGCGTCGGGTGCCTCGGCATAGGCGCCTTCGAAGTCGACACTGACAGGCACCTCAACACAGGCCACCATGCGCTCGACGGCCTGCAACAACGCCGCCATCGGCAGCGCCTGCCCGTCGGCATAGCCGAGTGAACCCGCGACCGACCAACTGCCGGTCGCAACAGCCGGGGCGCCAGCGTCGGCGAGTGCCTTGGCGCTACCGGCATCCCACATGTTGTAAAGCACGAGCGGGTTGCCCGGCACGTGCAGCTGTTGAAAACGGAGAGCGAGTTCGGTCTGGTTCACAGATCGTTACCGGGTGACGCGGCAGTTCGGCCAGCAGAGCACTCCAACATAAGGATCAACAGCGGTCGCTGCAAGCCATTCACCCCCTGCGACAGAGTCGACAGTGCAGGCACCGCACTCTAATGTGAGCTCATTGCGAGGCTGAGCGGCACCCCAATGACTACAACCGACTGGACCGTCGAGGACGCACGCGCGCTGCGTGCTGAAGTGAACGCCCAGCGCACGCGCCACGCTCGTTTGAAACGCCTGGCCAGGCCTGCTGTGCACGCCGGCTACCGGGTTGCGCGCCTGATCACACGAGGCGGCAGCGATCAACGTGTGATGCACAAAGCCGCCGCCCGCATGAACAGCAACCAGACGTCGGCTTTCGACGGCTACTCCCCCCGCCAGGGCGATGTCGTCGTGTCAGCTTATTTCAAGGCCGGCACCAACTGGGTGATGCATATCTGCCACCAGATCGCTCACCTCGGACAGGCCGAGTTCGAGCATATCCAGGACGTCATACCCTGGCCTGACGCCGCGCAACCCCGATTCTGGATCAACCTGAACGATCCACTGCCCTACCACTCCCCAACCGGATTGCGCGTGATCAAATCGCATCTCCCGGCCAATCTCGTACCGAACCGTTCCGCGGCGCGCTATGTCGCGGTCACACGCGACCCCAAAGACTGCGCGGCCTCAGGGTACCCGTTCTTCAATAGGTTGCTGTTCGGCCCGGCCAGTCCCCCGCCTGACCCGTGGCTCGCCTTCTGTTCGAGCGAACACGCTATCTGCGGCCCCTGGAGCCAACACGCTGCGAGTTGGTACGCGCGGCGTGACGAGCCCAATGTGTTGTTCCTGCACTACGAAGACATCAAGCGCGAGCCGGCGGACACGGTCGACACGCTCGCCGCGTTCCTCGGCGTGACACTGGACGCACCCGCGCGCGAACAAGTCATTGCCCGCACCGACTTTGCCGCGATGAAAGCCGACAACCACAAGTTCTACCCCGTGAACCAGTCGGCCTGGTCCAGCCGCGGTGGCGCGATCATCCGAGCCGGCCGGGTCGGGGACAGCGCGACACTCTTCAGTGCGGCGGCGCGCAGGCAATGCGACACGCGCATCGCCTCGCAACTCGCCAAGCTGGATAGCCAGTTTCCCTACCACGCCCGATACGGCCAACAGACTGACGCGGAGCCGTTGGCATGAAGGAGCAGACCTACGACTACGTGATCGTCGGCGGCGGCGCAGCCGGCTGCGTGCTCGCGAGCCGCCTCGCGACCGACAGCGACGCGCGCGTGGCACTGGTCGAACGCGGCGACGCCGACACCAATCGCTGGATACACATCCCGGCCACATTTTTCAAAGCGCTGCAAAGCCGTGATACCGACACCGTCACATCCGAGCCCGACCCCTCACTCGACGACAAACCCTTCCCGGTGCCGCAAGGCCGCGTGCTCGGTGGCGGGTCGTCGGTCAACGGCATGATCTACATGCGCGGCCAGGCGGCCGACTACGACGACTGGGCTGATCGACACGGTTGCATCGGGTGGTCCTACGCCGACGTGCTGCCGGTCTTCAAGCGCCAGGAGCGCAACACCCGCCTCGCCGATGCCTACCACGGCACGGACGGGCCACTGGTGGTCGCGGACCCGTCAGCCCCGCATCCGGTCGCCGCCCAGATCATCGCCGCCGCCCACTCGGCCGGCATAGCCGCCACCGACGACTTCAACGGCGCCTCACAGGCGGGTGCAGGCTGGTATCAGGTCACGGCGCACGCGGGCAAACGCCAGTCAGCTGCGACCTGTTTTCTCAGGCCGGCGTTGACACGCGAGAACCTGACCGTGCTAACCCACCATCACGCTGCACACATCGAGTTCAGCCAACGCCGTGCCACTGCCCTGATCTGCCTCGATGCGCACGGTGAGACCCTGAAACTCAGGGCGGCGCGCGAGATCGTGCTGACGGCCGGCAGTTTTCACAGCCCCAAGCTCCTGATGCTGTCCGGCATTGGCCCGGCAGCCGAGCTTCGACGCCACGGCATCCGCGCGTTGCACGACACCGCCGGCGTCGGCGCCAACTACCAGGACCACGTCGGTGCCCCGGTCACGAGGCGGCTCAAGGACGCGCGCGGTCTGTTTGGTGCCGACACGGGCCTGGCCGCACTCCGACATGGACTCGACTACGCGCTGTTCAAACGCGGGCTGCTGACCAGCAACCTGCTGCAAGCCGGCGCCTGCGTCGACACCACCGGCAGTGGCCGGCCGGACGTTCAATACAACTTCGCCCCGTTTGCACCCGACGCACCGGGTAAGCCACCCTTGCCCTTTCACGCCATTCAGGTACACCCGATGACGATGCGTCCGCGCTCGCGCGGGTATCTCGGGCTCGCCTCCACCGACCCACGCGACGCACCACGCTTTCACGCCTCGACGCTGTCGGATGACCACGACCTCGACACCCTGCGCCGCGGGGTTCGCCTGGCGCGCGACATCTGCGAGCAACCAGGACTGCGTGAACTCCTGGGAGACGAAGTCTGGCCTGGCGCAGACGTCAGCAGCACCACCGGATCAAACGCACTCGACGACGCGATTCGGGCCCAGGCCCGCACCATCTTTCACCCGGCCGGCACCTGCCGCATGGGCAGCGACGGCGAGGCCGTCGTCGACACACAGTTGCGGGTACGCGGGGTCGAGGGGCTTCGCGTCGCCGACTGCTCGGTCATGCCCGCGCTGACCTCGGGCAACACCAACGCACCGACCCTGATGATCGCGGACCGCTGCGCTGACGCGATCTTGTCGGACGACTAAGGAGACACACCATGACCCCAAACTTCTTCAACCTGAACGACACCACTGGCGGCATCGAACGCGAACTCGCGCCGGGGATCACGACACGCATCCACACCGGCGAGCACGCTATGGTGTCGGTCGTGCGCTTCGACGCCGGTATCCGCGGCACGGTACACCACCACCCCGAGGAACAGTGGGGGCTCTGTGTCGAGGGCGGTGGTACGCGCTTTCAGGGTGATCTCGCCGTGGCGGTTGCACCAGGGGATTTCTGGCGCACCCCGGGTGGCGTGCCCCACACCATGGAGGCCGGCGACGACGGGCTTGTCGTCATGGACGTGTTCGCGCCGCCGCGCAAAGCCTATACCGAACCCGGCAGCGGTTTTGCCGCCGAGTCCGACACCGACTAACCGATCTACTGCAACTCTGACACGAGGAACACATTCGGCTGGATGTCGCCATCCAACAAGGCCGTGTTGTTGACGATCACGTCCGTCAGGGTCTGCTGATAACTCAAACCGGTTTCCGCCACCAAGGACGCGAGATCATCGTTCCAGAGGTAGAAACGCGGGTCGCCATCGCGCAGCGCCGCAAACTGGTGCGCCCACATCGCGTGTTGCAGCTCACCGAGATCCGAGCCGACAGGGCGCGGTTCGGACACCATGCCCACAAAGGCATCGACCTGATCGACATCGCCATAGAGCGCCTGCAAGCGGGCCGCAAGTGTGCTGCGGCGCACCCCGACCACGGCCTCGCCATCTGCTGCGTCGGTGCCGGGGATCAGCACGTTGCCGTCAGCATCGCGGAGTTCGACAAAATCCATGATGGCCGGGTTGTTGATCGCGTCCCCCGCCGCAAGCAGCGGATCACCGCGGTCGAAATCAGCCGTTGCCTCGCCCGTGATCTCGGTGAAGCTGCCCACGGCTGGCAGGCCATAGGCCACGCGCAGGCTGTTGTAGTCGGGGATGCCGTGGTCGCGCTGGCGAAAGACGTCTAGCGCGCCAAGATCACTGACGAGGTTGAAACAGGTCGGCAATTCCACGCCGTCGAGGCAGGCGTCCGGGTTCGTGATGTCGGTACGCGGCAATTGGAACAACACGCTGCGCAACTGGTTGTCGATCTGCTCGTCGTTCAGATACTGCGCCTCGGCACCCAGACCCGCGGCGACCGGACCGACGCCGAGTAACGCGAGCAGACGCGGATTGGCGAAGGCGACGTTGAGTGGCACCGCCAGCTCCACTTCGTTGCCAAGCACCTCGATCTCGATGCCCGTATCAGCAAAGGCGGCGAGCTCGGACTCGCTGAAGTGGCCGACGTCCACGGCCATTTCGATCTCGCCATGAATCATGCTGTGGGCGCGAAACCCCACGGTTGCAAATTCGTTGGTGACGCGCGCGTCGACATTGGGCTGATAGCCGTTGGCCGCCGGCAGCTGTACGCCAAGCGCCGGCAGGAACTCGTTGTAGGTGATGTACTGGGTGGTGGCAATCACGAGCTGGCGCGCCGCCTGAAACTTGCGCTGTTCCGACCAGTCAGCGGGCAGCAGCGAGACGAGACGATTGTGCTCACGCGCAAAGAGCGTGTGGGCTGCGGTCAAACCGATATTCTCGTTGGCTCGCACATCGCCGGTGACAACTGTTTCCGCGCCAGCAACATCCGCCCGCAGCCGGCCAACGATTTCCATCTCCGGCGCACTCGTGGCATCGCCGCGCGCGTTGGCAGTGGGCAGCGTGTTGTCACTGCTCATGAGCAAGCGTGCCCCGTTATTGCGCCGATCGCCGTCGACGGGCCCCTCGCGCAACCACTCCTGGCGTTCACGGCTGCCGTAGACGGCCCAGCCATCGAGCAGCGGCGTCACGGTGTTGATCTGTTCGCGCGGCGTGGTGACCCCGGTGCCGGGAGCCGCGGCACTGCGGGTCATGCTCAGCGCGTTGGCGCTATTGGAGAAGTGCTCCAGCGGATCAAATTCATCGAAAGGCTGCTGCACCACTTCGTCCCCGCCCTGGCGCAGTCCGATGTTGTGGTCGACAAACTGGCCCCAGGTCCAGGCCCATTGCGTGACTCCGTTCTCCGAGAACAGGTTCTGCGCCCCGTCGGCGAAGACGCGGTTACTCAGATAGCGCAAGTCAGGCCCGCTCATCATGGCGCCGATGCCGTCTGCATACTGTGCAGGTGCAACCCTGCCGTAGGGCAGGCCTGCGGGAATACGGCTGTCGTTGTCGCGCTCACGGTCGCGTCGGCGTTGCCGGGGCGCGGTCGAACCGTCCTGCTGCACGGCGACGTCACCGAAACCGAGTTGCTCGAGCAGGCTTTGCGCCCGTATCTCGTGCGGTGTGCTGATCAAGCCAAGAGCCGTCGCGACTGCCAATGCAGTACCGGCGAGGCGGTGGGGTCTTTTTTGTGGCTGTTGCGCCATGGGCGTTCTCGTTGTGGGGTTATGCCCTTCAACGCACGTCCAGCCAAAGGGTTGACACCCGCCCCCGCTCAAGCGCGCGGCCACTCAGTCGCTATGCGACCAATAAGCCCCTCCGGATGCCACCATGTTCAGTCTCCCGTTCAGCCGCAGCCGACGAGAACGCAGCCGAGGCAGCATCCTGTTCGGCGCCCTGCTGATCTGGGTCGGTATGACAGCGCTGTGGAAAAACGAGGTGCGATTTGACCTCGTTGGCGCAGCCAAAGACGCGTTCCCGGTCTACAACGCACACAACGTTTATCCCGGCGACAATTTCAGTTTCTCGGGGCGTCTCGATCCCGGGCTGACCATTCCCGGTCAATACGTGGCGCCAATGCGCGGTTACATGGCGGTCGAACGCGTTGCCGAAATCTACGCCTGGGACCGCGAGTCGCGCTCGGACGGGCCGGATCGCTGGACCCTGCGCTGGCAATCACGTCCCGAATCCAACAGCCGCAACGGCCACCTGCAGCAGCGGTTGCAGAGCGCGCAACTGCTGCCGCCAGACTACGCACTGAACGACCTGCGAATCGACCCGCAATCCATTCGCTTTGTCGACCCCTACCGGGTCATCAACCCGGGACAACTGCAGTGGCGCGACAGTCGGCTGCGCCCGGCATCGCACTCCCGCGAGTACTTTCATTTTCCGGCATCCGGCACAACCGCGGGTGGTCCTCAGCTCGGTGACGAACGCCTGTCCTATCGTGCGATTCCGGTGCCACCGGTCGCCACCTACTTCGGCCGATTCGACGGCAAACAGGGTGTCGTCGACGACAGCCAACGACGCGACGGGCTGATCAACGACATCATTCAGAACGAGGGCATCCTGCACCACCTGGTGTCAGGCGAGCGCGACACCGCACTCGAGAGCATCGCCGCCGATCAGGCGAGGCTCACCCTGATAGTGCGCCTCGTTGGCACCGTTGCCACTGTGCTCGGCGTGCACCTGCTGTTGGCCAAGGTGTTCGGACTGTTGCTCATGCTGCCGTTCATCGGTGCGCTGGTCGAACGCGCGTTGTTCCTCGTGTCCTGCGTGATCGGCGCAGCACTCGCGGGCCTGACCATCGCCACTGGCTACGCGGTGGCACATCCACTTGCGCCGATCGGGTTGTGCGCGGCCATTGCCGCGGCGATCTACACGCTACGCCAGCGGGCACGCGGCCAATCAAACGCGGCGCGCGAGCAGGTTCAGATTCAATACCGCAGCCAGCTCACACACAACAGCCTCGCCGAGATCGAATTCATCGAGCTCGCCCGGCTGGCCGCGCTCGACAGCGAGATCGGCGACGGCGAGCGTGCGATGCTCATGCGCTGGGGACACGAGCGGGGCTGGAGCGCAGAGCGCTGCGAATCCCTGATCGCCAAAGCAGCGGAATCAGACGGCGGTTTCCTGCCGCGCGACAGCACGCCGGTGATGATCGCTAACCTGGTGCGCATCGCGCTCGCCGACGGCACCCTGAGTTCGCGCGAGCTGGACCGCATCAAAGCCATTGCGCAACGCGCCGACGTCGACGATCAATTGGTCAACGCCCTGATCCGGCAAACGCAACGCTCCATGACAACCGCGGCACCCTGACCGCGTTACTCCGGCACCAGCACCGCGCAGCGGCTGTGGCCCGCGCCGTCCCCAAGCGCACCAGCCAGCGTCGGCAATAGCGGCTGCAAGGTGTCGAGCAGCGTCCAGGGTGGGTTGACCACGATCATGCCGGACGCGGTCATGCCCTTCGCGTCGGTGTCCGGTGCGATGCCGAGCTCGAACTGCTGCACGTTGCGAAGGCCGCTGTCAGCGACCCGGCGTTCGAGCCGCTCGACGCGCACTCGCTCCACCACCGGGTACCAGAGCGCATAGGTGCCAGACGGAAATTTGCGGTAGGCACCTGCGATCGCGTCGACCACCCCATCGTAGTCGGACTTGATCTCGTAGGAGGGGTCTATCAGCACCGCTGCGCGCCGACTCGCAGGCGGCATGAGTGCCTTGAGCTTGGCAAAGCCGTCCTCGCGTGCAACGCGGATGTTGCAGTACCCCCGCATATTGCCGACCAGCGCCTCGTGATCGGCCGGATGCAGTTCGCAAAGCCAAGCCCGGTCTTGCGGGCGCAGCCAGTGTGCTGCGATCGCAGGCGACCCCGGGTAGACCGAGAGTGAACTCCAGGTATTGAATGCCTTGACGGTCTCGAGATAGGGCGCGAGCGCCGGCTCATCAGAGCCGTAGATGCAATCAATGCCAGACTTGTATTCTTGCAGTGACGCCGTCTCGGCCGCGTCGAGCGCGAACAGCCCGCCGCCGCTGTGGGTATCGAGGTAGTCGAAGGACGCGTCTTTCTTGCCGAGGTGGCGCAGGATCTCGATCAACACCAGGTGTTTGAGGACGTCGGCGTGGTTGCCGGCGTGGAAAGCGTGGCGATAGCTCAGCAAGCGACGGTACTCGGGTGCGGAATCGAGCGGCGCATTGTCCCACGCGCACCGGCTGCGAGTGCAGCAACGAAGTAATAAGTACGCGTTCGACACGCTTGAACTCGACGATAGATCGGTATCATACTGCGAGAACGGGTCTCGCCATATGGAATATAGTGCCGGATGCACCTGGACCGCCTCACCGCCATTCTGGAAATCGTCGCCGTCGCCGGACGGCCGGTGACGGTCGCCGAGGTGCAGAGAGTGGCCGGGCTGCCCAAACCCACCTGCTACCGATTGATCCAGCAGCTGTGTGATCAACACCTGATCGAACAGCCCACCGAAGACGGGCGCTACGTGATCGGCGAGCGCCTGATTCGCATCGCCTTGCTCGGCAAGTCCGATGTCGACGTGCGGCGCTGCGCCGCGCCAGTGTTGCGCCAGGCCGCCACCGCCTTTAACGAAACCGTGTGCCTCGCGCGGTTTCGCAACAGCAAGGTCGAGATCATCCACGTCGAGACACCGGACGACCCGACCCGCGCCTACATCCATCCCGGCCTCGGCGAGCGCCCGCTGCACGCCTGCTCCTGCTCCAAGGCGATTGCCGCGCACACCGAGCCCGCGTTTCAGGACAGCATCCTGCGCGGCAGCCTCAAGGCCTACACCGAACACACCAAAACGTCTGCCGCCGCGCTCAAACGCGAATTCAAGCAGATTCGCGCGCAAGGCTACGCCGACTGCGATCAGGAGATCGACATCGGTATTGCAAGCGTGGCCGCCCCGGTGTCGATCGGGTCGATCGGCGCGACTTTCAGCGTGACAACGGTCGGCCCCATTCGCCGCTTTGACACCGCTACGCGCCAACAGACAGGGCAACAACTCATCCGCGTCGCTGACAAGATCAGCGGTGCAATTCAACTGTGCAATGTGGCCGAGGTGTCGCACCACACCCCGCCCGAACCCCAAGCCCGCGCACGCCACGCCGGCAAACACCCCCAGGGAGACAGACCATGACCATGCGACCGGACCCGACCTTCCACGCCTCACCCAAGCTCGCGATGCAGGCGCCCGCCGAAAAATTCGGCTTCACCATCATGCTCAGCCCCGACGGCAAGAAGTCGGACGGCATCGCCGTCGTCGACCTCGACCCCGAGTCGTCGAAGTACGGCAAGATTGTCCACAAGGTGATCGTGCCCACCAAGGGCGATGAGTTTCATCACTTCGGCTGGAATGCCTGCTCGTCGGCGCTGTCGCCGATGTCGGGTCACGCTTTTCTCGAGCGCCGTTATCTGATCGTGCCGGGCATTCGCTCATCGCGCATCTACATCATCGACGTCAAAGAACCGCTCAAGGCCAAGATTCACCATATCGTCGAGCCCGAGGAGATCTTCGCGAAGACCGGCTACTCGCGCCCACACACCATCCACTGTGGCCCCGAGGGCATCTATGTCTCGACCCTCGGCGGCGGCGGCGAAGACGGCACCGACGGCCCGCCCGGCATTTTCATCATGGACTGCGAGACCTTCGAGGTCATCGGGCGCTATGAAATGGACCGCGGCAAACAGGACAAGCACTACGACTTCTGGTGGAACCTGCCGCAGGACTACATGGTGAGTTCCGAGTGGGGGTTGCCACCACAGTTTGAAAACGGCGTGGTCCCCGACGACCTGCTCTCGAACAAATACGGCCACTCGATCCACTTCTGGGACTTGCGTGCGCGCAAGAACATCCAGACCATCGATTTCGGAGAGAACTACCAGATGGCGCTCGAAGTGCGCCCGGCACACGACCCGACCAAGTCCTACGGATTTTGCGGTGTCGTGGTCGACACCACCAATTTGCAAGGCGCGATCTTCACCTGGTGGCGCGACGCAAAAGGCAAGTGGAAAGCCAAGAAGACCATCACCATCGACCCGGTCCCGGCCGACGCCGACGACCTGCCGCCGCTGTTGAAGGGCTTTGGCGCAGTGCCACCGCTCGTCACCGATATCGACCTGAGCCTCGACGACAAATACCTCTACGTCGCCTGTTGGGGTCTTGGCGAGATGCACCAGTACGATGTGTCCGACCCCATGAAGCCCAAACTCGCGGGCAAAGTGGAGCTCGGCGGCATCGTCGCCAAACACAAACACGCCAACGGCAAAGACTTCGCCTACGGCCCGCAGATGGTCGAGATCAGCCGCGACGGCAAGCGCGTCTATTGGACCAACTCGCTCTACTCGACCTGGGACGACCAATTCTACCCCGACGACGAGGGCGGACAGATGGTCATGGCGCGCGTTGGCGACGAAGGCGGCTTCGAACTCGACAAGGACTTCTACATCAACTTCCCGAAAGGTTACCGCAGCCACCAGATCCGGCTCGAAGGCGGCGACTGTTCAACCGACAGCTTCTGCTACCCATCGGTCTAGCGATTGGAACCGACCTCTCTGACGGCCCTCTGGTGGGCCGTCATCATCTCGGGCCTGTACCACGGCATCAACCCGGGCATGGGCTGGCCGCTGAGTGTCACAGCTGCGTTAATGGAGAAAAAGGCCAGCGCCCTGCCCCGGGCGCTGGGCCTGCTCGCGCTCGGCCATCTACTCGCCATGCTCGCGATCCTGCTGCCCTTCTCCGCCCTGGCGGTTCTCGTCACCTGGGAGCGCGAGATCCGCATCGGGGCCGGGCTGCTCGTGATCGCGATGGGGGTCTATCTCTGCATCAACCGCCGCCACCCGCGCTTTCTCGCGCGCGTGCACCCGGCGCGGCTCGCGCTCTGGTCCTTTCTCGCCGCCATGGCCCACGGCGCGGGGCTGATGCTCGTGCCGATCTACCTCGGCCTCTGCGCTATAGACGAACTCGAGGGCGGCCACCTCGCAGCACAACTGCTGATGAACGGCAGCCTCAGCATCGCGCTGACCGTCGCTGTCGCTCACACCCTGGCCATGACCCTCGCCGGCGGCATCATCGCCATCGGCGTCTACAAATGGCTCGGCCTGACATTCGTGTCAAAGACCTGGTTCAACCTCGACCTCGTGTGGGCACTCAGCCTGATCGCGGTGGGCGTGTTCGGCGTGTATTCCGCGTGGTTCTCATCGCACCCGTGAGACTGCAATGCCTAACCCTGGCAGGAAAAAGTGTCGCTGGCGTCTGGCTTCTATTCGTATCGACTCTGAGCGATTCTTATTCGGTCAGCGATGTCAGTCTCTAACGAGCCGCCCGACTACAGTTGATCGCCAACGCCATATTCAAAACCGCTCAGCCCGCACCACATCGCAATCGGTGATGCTGACCACGCCTATATGCCGCTCGACCACATCGAACACGGCGTCGAGCATGGCGTCGAGTCGTTCGGTGCGCAGGATGCAGACGATGGCGACCATGCCGCCTGCGCTCGAGACCTGCCCCTCACGGGTCCAGCGGCCGCTTTGGCCGCTGCCGCCGAGCACGGGCAGGACGGTGTAGCCGGTGACGCCGGAGCGGTCGAGTACGTTGGTCAGGCGGCTTTCCATCGGTGCCTCGATGATGATTTCAACGCGTTTGGCGCGGGTGGTGTGCATGCGGTCAGCCTCCTACGGCCCGTGCGACGCTCAGGTACAGCGGGATGCCGACCGTGAGGTTGAACGGAAAGGTGATGCCCAGCGACATCGTGAGGTAAATCGACGGGTTGGCCTCAGGCAGGGCCACGCGCATCGCGGCCGGCACCGCAATGTACGAAGCTGACGCGCTGAGGGTCATGAGCAGCAGGGTGCCGCCGACCGAGAGCCCGACGAGCGACGCGCCCAACAGCCCTGCGCCCGCCCCAACCACCGGCATCAGCAGACCGAATCCGATCAGCCCCGGTCGCAGGTGTTTGGCGCTGCTGCGCAGGCCACGGCCCGCCACCAGGCCCATGTCGAGCAGGAAGAGGCACAACACGCCTTTGAACGGGGACACGACAAAACTTTCGATTTCGACCAGGCCGTCTTCGCCTGTGATGTAGCCGATGAGGAATGACCCGATCAGCAACACGATCGAGCCGTTGAGCAGGATCTCGCGCAGCAGGCCCTGGCGATCGCGCGCGTCCACTGGGTTACCAGTGTCGGCAGAGAAACGCGCGGCGATCCACAGCGCCGAGAGTATCGCCGGCGCCTCCATGATGGCCGCCACCGCAACCAGGTAGCCTTCGCTCGCGATGCCGGCCGACTCCAGCACCGAGGTCGCCGCGACAAAGGTCACGATCGAGATTGACCCGTAGTGGCCTGCGACAGCGGCCGCATCGACGACACTGAGCCCTGTCGTGACCCGCAGCATGGCGAAGGCGACAAACGGCAGACTGAACGACAACACCGTGCCGGCGAGCATGCTCGCGACCAGATCGCCGTCAACGCCGTGACCGCTGACGCTGACGCCCCCTTTGAACCCGATGGCGAAAAGCAGGTACAGCGAGAGGGTTTTGGCCGCCGCTTCGGGGATCGTGAGATCGGACCTTGCGAGCGCCGCCAACACACCAAGCGCAAAAAAGAGAATCAGGGGCGACAGCAGGTTGTCTGCTGCGAGCGTCAACACGGTATCCACTGCAGGGGCATTCTCTCGGCGGAAGTCAGGCGGCCAGCTCCACACGCCGCCGCCCGTCAGCTTAACGCACGGCAACCCTCATAACGGCCTCCAGTGGGCGCGGCCGTGTCGACGCTACCCGGCTCAGACGCTACCATTTGTCGGACTTTCCACTGCGACTGCACGGTCATGAGCGATCTCGACGACCTCTTTTCCAAGAACCGCGCGTGGGCCAACGGCGTGCGCACGGTGGACCCCGACTACTTTCTGCGGCTGTCGAAACAGCAGGCGCCGAAGTACCTCTGGATCGGCTGTTCGGACAGCCGCGTGCCGGCGAACCAGATCATCGACCTGCCGCCGGGCGAGGTGTTCGTCCACCGCAACATCGCGAACGTGGTCGTGCACACGGACCTCAACTGCCTGTCAGTGATCCATTACGCCGTCGCGGTGTTGCAGGTCGATCACATCATTGTCTGTGGCCACTACGGCTGCGGCGGGGTCATGGCGGCACTCGATGACCGCTTCGACCGCGGCCTGATCGACAACTGGCTGCGCCATATCCAGGACGTCTACCGCCAACACCGCGACGAGGTCGACGCACTCGACACAGATCAGGACAAGGTCAATAGGCTGTGCGAACTCAATGTCATGGCGCAGGTGGCAAATGTACGCAAAGCGCCAACCGTGCGCCGCGCCTGGGCGACCGGGCAGTCATTGAGTGTCCACGGCGTGATCTACGGCCTCGAGGACGGGCTGCTCAAGAACCTCGACGTGAGTGTCTCCGGCGAGGCCTAACGCGCCGGATCAGTCCGGTTCCCTGACCTGCAACACCCCCTCCTGCGCGAGGCTCGCGAGCAGGCGACCGTCGGCGTCGAAAATGTCGGCGTCGGCGTGGGCGCGGCTGTGGCTGAGCACCCGTGCGCGGTAGTCGAAGCGCATCCACTCGGTCAGCGCGAAGGGCCGGTGCAGCCAGAGCGCGTGATCGAGGCTCGCGATCTGCAGGCCCTTGGCACCGAGGCGGTGGCCGGTCAGGCGCAGCGCGGTCGGCAGCAGAAAGAAATCCGACAACCAGCCGAACAGCCCGGCGTGCTGCGCGTCGGCGTCGGGCGCGTCGCCGAGCCAACGAAACCAGATCGTGTTATCGGCCGAGCGCAGCCCGGATATCAGCCCGGAGGGCTCGCCACGGATCTCGAAGGCCTCCATCGGGTGCGGAGCGTCTTTGTCTTCTCTGAAGAATCCGCGCTTGAGCGCCGCCGTGTCCACAACCGGGTAGTCGTCCGGCGTGCCGTGGACGGGCGCGGACACGGCTTGTATCTCGATGTTCTCCGCGTAGGTGTGGAAGCTGCAAATGCCGGAGAAGAGCAACGCGTCGGACTGCCAGGCCTCGACACGGCGGGCGCTGAAGTTGCCGCCATCGCGCAACCGGCTGACGCGGTATTCGACGGGTGCGTCATGCCGGCCGGCGCGCAGGAAGTAGGCGTGCAGGGAATGCAAAGACCGCCCCTCGATACACTGGCACGCCGCCGACACAGCCTGGCCGACCAGCTGGCCGCCGTAGCTGTTGGGCGTGCCGAAGCCGTCGGTGTGACCGAGGAAGGTGTCGTCGGCCGTGCGTTCGAGCATCAGGTTGCGGGCAAGCTCTTGTGCACTTGGGTTCATGGCGGTGTCGGATTCAGCGTTGACGGGGATTCAACAGGGTAACAGGGTGTGTGCAAACAACGCGCGTGGCCGGGCGTTCGTCAGCGGTAGCTGAGCTGATACTGGCCCAGCGTGTCGCCGTCGAAATCGAGCGTGCCGTCGACGATCGCGCCGTCGAGCACGCGTTCGAGCCAGAGCCGGTCGTCGGCCCACATGCGCGCGAAGGGGATCCGATCCCGCGCACACCAGAAGGGGTCGGCTTCGTCGGTTGCGTGCGGCTCGCCGCTGAAGTCGGTCGAGACAAACACGAATACCCGCAGACGGTAGCCATCGGCGAAGCGAAAACGCAGCTCGCCGCGCGCGTCGAGCGCGTGCACGGCTACACCAGTCTCCTCGGCCACTTCGCGCACCGCGCAGGCTGCAGCGGTCTCGCCCGGGTCAAGCTTGCCACCCGGTCCGTTGACCTTGCCTGCGCCGAGACCGCGCTTTTTCTCAATCAGGAGTATCCGGTTGTCACACAGGCAAAACACGAGGGTGGCAAGGTGGTCGGCAGGCCAGTGTTGGCCAGACGAGACACCGTTTTCTGCCAAGTTGTCAGTCGATGCCATACAAATTGCCCAGAATCCTTCGGTTTGTTGTGAGGCTGCCGACACAGTCGCCAGACGTGTATGCCAGCTTCGGATTCAAAATCCCACACGGGTGCGCAGTTGAACCGTATAATTGCGTAGCTTGATGCCCTGCAACACCTCTTTTTTGACGAAAACAGCCACATAATAAAAATAACAATGGCCCACACTCCCCCTCTCGCCCGCCGGCTCCGGCTCGGCATCATCGGCGACGGTGCCGGTGCAATTGACGCCGATCAGCTCGGCGCCGCCAGCGCCTTTCGCGCCGTGGATGGCGATGTCACACGCCAGCTTCCGGCCTTTGGGGCCGGCGCTGCGAGCGCCGTGGCGCTTGCACAGCTGCTCGGCACGCACGACCACCTGTTGTTGTTCGATGCGCAAATTCCAGGCGCCGACGCGCAACGGCCCGAGGTGCTGGCCGAAGCACTCTCCTGGTTGCTCAACCAGGGCGTTGACCTGGTGGCATTCTGCCACGGCTGTGACACACCGGATCACGCCCTGAACGCAGCGCTCGACCGCAGCCACCGCTTCGGTGTGACCTTGATTGCCGGTGTGACTGCGCCCTGGCCATCGACCCACCCGGCAGTGATCGGAGTGGCGGCCCAGGTGGACGCTGACGCAGGCTTGCAATGGCTCGGCGGCGACGCCTGCAGCGTGCTGCACGGCGGCACCGGCGACCCCGCCGTCGCCGTGGGCGATGTGGCAAACGTGCTGCTCTCGGGCATTGCCACCGGGTTGGTGCGGCACGACCTGCTCACCCACTTGCAGCAGCATTGCGGTAGCACAGCACAACGCCGCGCCGGCTGATCACCTTCCGAGTGAAAAATCCGGGCGGTTGGCGCCGAGGCTGATCGGCACACCGTCGCGCCACTCTACCGTGTGCACATGCGCCAGCGAACAGCCGGCGTCGAAGGCCGTGCTCAGCGGCTGATCAAAGATCACGCACAAGAGCGCACGGATGGTGCCGCTGTGGGAAAACACCACCGTGGGCGACACGGGCGCGTGCCGAAATTCAGCAAGCCAGGCCCCGGCCCGGGCCGCCACGTCCGGGTAGGATTCGCCACCCGGCACCTGCGCGTCAAACCAGCGCTCGCCCCAGCGTTTGGCATCGGCCGCGTGGCTCGCCTCGACCTCCTCCCAGCGCTTGCCTTCCCACTCACCAAAGTGCATCTCCCGCAGGCGCGGCTCGGTTGTGAGTAGCAGGCCGAACCGGTCAATCAACGGTTGCGCACTTTGCACCGTACGCCGCAGATCGCTCGCAATCACCTGAGCAGGCGCTACGTCCGACCAGCTCGCGGCCAGTGCGGCGACGTCTGCGAATCCTTTTGTGGAGAGTTCGACATCAGTGTGGCCGATCAGCGCGCCCTCGCCCTCGGCTTTCTCGCCGTGACGCACCAGTACGAGTCGGGTCATGCTTGCACCACCATCGCCAGGAGAACTGCGCACTCGGCCACCACGATCACCGCGCCGAAACCGTCGCCGGTGATGCCGCCAAGCCGCTTGGAAAAATAGAGATAGGCCATCCCCGATATCACCGTGGCAGCACCCGCTGCCAGCACCCCGCCGAAGACGTCAACGATAATCACGAGCACCGCCACGAACACGGCGGTGGTGCCGGGCGGGCGCTCGCCGACAAAGGGCGCGCCGGCTCCGCTGTCACGCAGGTAGGGCAGGCTCGTCATGAGGGGCAGTACGCTTGCGCGCGCGAGGCTGTGCGCGAGCACCAACGCGCTGAAGGCTGCAGCCGGGGACAATGCCACCAACAACGCCACACGCAGCAGGCAAGCCAGTACGAGCGCCACCACGCCGTAGCTGCCGACGCGGCTGTCGCGCATGATCTCAAGCGTGTGTGCGGTGTCGCGACCACCGCCCATCCCGTCGGCGGTGTCAGCCAGCGCGTCTTCGTGCAGTGCGCCGGTGACCAGCACGGCCGCAAGCACCGCGAGCACCGCCGCCACAGCCGGGGTCGCGAGGCTCACCGCCGCAAGGTAGACCGCGCCGCTGATTGCCCCGATCACCGCGCCGACCACCGGAAACCACGCGAGACTTGGCGGCACCCACTCCGGTGCGTAGCCGACCCAAGCCGGAGCCGGCAGGCGGGTCAGAAAGGTTTGCGCGGTGAAGTAGTGACGCGCGGCACTGGCGGGCGTCACGGCGACTTGCTGACGTCTTCCACGCTGCCACCGGCTTCGCTCCAGGCGGTGAAGCCGCCCTCGAGGTGACAGACGTTCTCCAGACCCATGTCCTGCAGCGTCTTGGTCGCAAGTGCCGAGCGCCAGGCGGAGGCGCAATACAAGACCAGCTTGTCACCACTGGCAAAGACATCGCGGTGGTAGGGGCTCTCGGGGTCGACCCAAAATTCGAGCATGCCGCGCGGGGCGTGCACGGCACCAGCGACCTTGCCAAGCTTGTGCAATTCGCGGATGTCGCGGATGTCGACGAAGCGCACGCCGTCCTGTCCGTGGAGGGCCTTGGCATCGGCCACGCTGAGGGTTTCGATTTCAGCGTTGGCTTCGCTGACGAGCTTGGCGGCGGTCTTTTTCACGGGTGGGCTCCGGGGATACGGTTCGTCTCGCTCGCATGATACCGCGACACCACGCAAAAAAAGCCCGGGCAGGGGGCCCGGGCAAATGGAGGAGACACACTTTCGGAGTCCGGCGGGACGCGCAGGTTCCCGCCTCGGGGCTAACCCCTATCAGGAACCGTGGCCGCGCTTGTGGCCGCGACCCCAGCGCTTGGACTTGCTGAGCCACTCGTTGAACTCGGCGCGTTGATCGTCGTTGAGCACCGAGTTGATCTCCTGGCGGGCGGTTCCGAGCTGCGTCACCATGGCACGAGCATGCTCGGCTGCGGTGTCAGCGAGGGCCTCGACCTGGGCGTCGTAGTCGGCGGCCGTCGGGTCGAGCTCGACGAGCTTGTCGCGGCCCATTTTCATGTCCTCGCGGGCGGCTTTCACGATCGGCATCGCGCGCTCGACAATGGTCTTCACTTCCGCCTGTTGGGCATCGTCGAGGTCGAGGTGTCGTGCGGCTTTCTCGACCATGCGATCGGGGTTGAACATGCGGTTATGGCCACCGCCGGCCACAGCGTAGGTCGAGACAGCGGCACCGGCGAGCAAGGTGATGCCACCAACGGTGGCGAGCAGAGTCTTCATCATGGGGAACTCCCGTTCCGGTTGGGTTCGACTACAGTATCGACACCCCCGCGTCAGTGTGTGTCAGGCGCCTGTAAAGCTGTGTAAAAGGACATTTCCCGTGAAAAAGGCCTTGATTGCCACGGTGCTGAGCACCGCCCTTGCCGCACCGGCATTCGCCAACGAATGGGTACTCGGCGCGTCGCTGGGGCTGTTGCGCCCCGGCGGTGACAGCGGCGAAACCACGCCTGCGCTCACCGGCAGTGGATCGATCGCACTCGAATTTCTGAACCTCGGCGTGCTCGACGTCGGCGCAACCTTCGAATACATGAAAGGCATCAGCCAGGCTGAAGTGGACAACCAGGATGCAGACGTGTCGGCAAAGGCCGCGTGGCTGACGGCGCGCACACTCGGACCACTCTACGTGATCGCCCGCACCGGTCTGATCGAGCTGGAGCTCGACCCCGTTGCCGGCGGACTCGACGGTTCGCGCGAGAAAGCGCTGAGTGTGGGGCTGGGGTTCAGTGTCGGTTTGCGCTCGGAGCTTCTGTACACGCGCATCGAACACGACCAGGGCGACTCAACACACTGGCTTCAGCTGTTGTGGGGATTCTAGGCTCCGGCCTGCGCCATCAGGTAAGAGTCGGCAGGCAGACCGTGACCACCAGGCCGCCGCCCTCCCGGTTGCTTGCCAGGAGCGAGCCGCCGTGCCGCAACACCGCCTCACGCGCTATAGCAAGCCCGACACCGTGCCCGCCGGTACGGGTGTCTCGCGCATCATCGGCCCGGTAGAAGGCCTCAAAGAGGCGAGGCAGCCTGGCCTCGTCCACGCCCGGGCCGCGATCGGCGATGCTGATCTCGGCGATGTTGTCACGCGAGGCGACGCGCAACTCGACCACACCGTTGTCAGGTGAATACCGCATGGCGTTGCGCAGGATGTTTTCGAACGCGCTGCTGAGCTTGTCGGAATCGCCGTGCACCCGCGCTGACGCGGCAGCCATCGTCACCCGTACGCCCTTGTCGGCAAACTCGAACTCGGCATTTTCCCCGAGGCTCTCGAGCAATGGCAACAGGTCGAGCGCTTCGAAATCGAGCGTATCGGCACCGCTCTGCAGGCGCGAGAGCGACAGCACCTGACCGATCAGGTTGTCGAGGCGGCCAAGCTCGGCCTCCGCCCGCGCGAGCATGTCAGGTGCCTTGTGGGGATCGTCCTGCGCCATGGTCAACGCGACCTGCAAGCGGGCCAGCGGCGTGCGCAGTTCGTGTGAAACATCGCGCAGCAATTGATGCTGAGAGGTCAGCAGGCCGTCGACCCAACTCGCCATGCGGTTGAATTCGGAGCCCAGCTGCCCGATCGCGTCCTGGCGATTGGCCAACTTCTCCGGTACACGGGCTTGTAAATCGCCCTCGGCAAGGCGCTGGGTGCTGTGGCTCATCACCCGTAGCGGTCGGGTCAGCATCCACGCGATCCAGGCACTGGCCAGCACCAATGCGCTGAGCGCGAACAGCCAGCCAACGGGCTTGGCGAACTTCCAGACACTGCGTACATTGGGCATCAGGATGACGCGGTACTGAGCGCCGTCAATTTCAAAGGTGGAGTGCACGTAGCGTTGCATGCGGCGGTTCAATTCCTCGGCATCGCTGCGGCGCGCGCGGTTGAGCTGCTGCATCATCCAGCGCGGTGGCGGCGTGCCGACCGGTCGAAAGCCCTGCAGCACCACCAGCCCGATACTTTCGTCGCGCTGCAGGCGCGACTGCAGGCTGCGCAGGCTGTCGGTGCGGATCGACTGCTCAACCTGGCTCTGCACATCACCAAGATCGCGCTCGTAGATGTCCTCCCAGACGCGGTCGACCACGAACCAGAACGCCGCCCCGCTCAGGGCAATGGCGACCAATGCAGAGGCGCTGATGGCACAAAACACCCGCAGGAAAACGCCGTGGCGGGCGAGAAATCCGCGCAGCTGCATCAATCGATCACGCACCGGACGGGGCACCTGCGCTGCTCGGCGCGTAGAGGTAACCCTGGCCACGCACCGTCTTGATGCGCGCCGAACCGTCGAGGTGATCGCCGAGTTTCTTGCGCAGGTTGCTCACGTGCATGTCGGTGCTGCGGTCGTAGAGCGCGAGCTTGCGCCCGAGCGCCGCTTCGCACAACGTCGCCTTGGTCACCACTTCACCGACGTGCTGCAACAACACGATCAGCACATTGAACTCAGTGCTGGTGAGCACGAAGGGCTCACCGCCACGCGTCGCGGTGCGGGTGGCCGGATCGAGGGTGATGTCACCAACGGTCACCGGCCCGTTCTGGTCGCTCGGCGACTCTTCCTGACTCGCTCTGCGCAAGATCGCGCGCACGCGCGCTGCCAGCTCACGCGGGTTGCAGGGCTTGGGCAGGTAGTCGTCCGCGCCCATTTCGAGTCCAACGATGCGGTCGATGTCATCGCCGCGCGCAGTCAACATGATGACCGGCACCTGCGATCCGACACGGATCTCGCGCAGCGCATCGAAACCGTCGAGTTCAGGCATCATCACGTCGAGGACCACGAGGTCGACGCCACCACGCGACACGGCCTCGACGGCCTCGCGCCCATTGGGCACAACCTGCACTTCAAAACCCTGGCCGGTCAGGAATTCGGAAAGCAGATCAGAGAGTAGCGTGTCGTCGTCCGCCAACAACAGGTGG
>CALDHJ010000363.1 GCA_937941555.1 uncultured Granulosicoccaceae bacterium
GGTGGCTACGCGCAATTCGGTCGTCTCCCGGGGTGGCAGCCCGCTGAAAAAGGGGAGGGCAAGCAATTCGAGATTCACCACGAAACCATCGGCGACAGTGCGCCCAACAGCGAGACCACCGATGGCAGCTTCTACCTCGACACTGGCCTGACACCGGGCAACATGGCCATCAGGCAGCAGATCAAGGGAGTCGAGGCGGGTGATGTTATCGAGATCTCGCTCGACTACTTTGATCACGCCATGGCAGACGGCGCGACGGTGGACTCCGGGCGCTTGCAAGTGTGGTGGGATGACATGCTCCTTGGGCAGATTGACGGGGGCAACGCAGAGAACTGGAACACCTGGAGCTACCGATTGATGGTGCCGCAACACCCCGACGGCAAGCCTGTCGGGCGCGTGGATGATATCGAGGCCAAGGGTGCTGATGGCAAACAGCCGAGCAACATGTTGACGCTCAGGGAAGTGGGAACGGAGGACAACCTGGGCCTGGGAATCGACAACGTCAAAGTGACGGTGCTGTTCCGTGAGGACAACGACTGGTCGGTGACAGACGGCGACGCAGTGGGAGCAACGGCGGTCCTTTTCGAAGACGGTGGAGCAGACGTTGAGGACTTCTCCAGCCTCGATGCGCAGATAGAATCGGATCTGAGCGCCGTCTGAGTATCTCGACGAGCCGATTCGGTTCGCCATCCTACCGCCCGCCCCGCGTCGTCGGGGTGGGCGGGTGCTGCCGCGCAGAGTGTGGCTGATCGGCTGCAGATTGACGGCGTTTGTTGTCGACGCTTTTACAAGTCGTTGCTGCTGTAGACCGGCGTGCAGTACGAACCGACGATACAGTAGCGCTCGTCAGACGTCTTCCAGACAGGCGAAACGGCCTGGTGGTTGCGGGAGCCGCAGTTGCGTAACGGGTTGTAGACTGTCAGCTTGCCAAACAGCGTCTTGAGTGTGACCTGGCCGTTCTCGATGGCTTTCTCTTGCAGGGCGACGCAGCTGTGATCGCGGCTGTTGATGGTGTCCATCGCGATTGCCGGACTGGCAGCAGCGATGGCGAGTACACACAGTCCCTTTGCTATTTGACGTTTCATGTCGACTTCCTCAGCTCGGCTTTTTGGTGTGTTCGTAGCGTTTGAGTGGGCGTCGGTCGCCGAGTTCAGGACTGGAAGGTAGGTACAAACACGGGCGTTTATGGATGCCGAGTGGCTATTCGATGACATGTCCTGTTTGTTGTTTGAAGTGTCAACAACGACAAGCTTGTAAAATATCCATGCTGGGTGTCCCGCAATCAGTGCGCATTGGCAGACACCGGGACCGGAACCGTTCGCGGTTCACCCTGTCGTATCAGTGTAGATAACGGGAGATAAGCAACTGTGTTTGTCAGAACGCTTCTGGTACTGCTTGCGCTGGCTGGACCAACCGTTGCGTCTGCGACGGGGGGTGAGGTGCTCGAGGCTCGCGAGCACCGCTGTGGTGCCCTTCAGCAGCGAGTACAACAACAGGGCAGCGTGACCCTCAAGATTCTGTTCGGAACCTTGACGGTGCACCGGTCATCGGCGGCGTGCAATCCGGACACAGATCTCGTGACAAGCCCCGTCTGGCGCACTGCCGACGAACGGTTCTGCATTGTGGGACAAGTGTGCAGCCGGCAGATTGTGCGCTTGAACGATTGACGGCCGGGAATTCGCTGAACAGCCACATATACGGGGCAAACGAACGGTTCAGCGTGCAGTGTGTCAGACCGCTCTGTGGTGGAACGGCTTCTGCTGCCTTCGCCGTATCGCACCCAGGAGTGCGATGGCGACTACGACAATACCTGCTGTCCCGGTGCTGATCGGCGTCTTGCTCGCTGTGCCGGTTCCACCCGTCGTTTCGGCGTTGCGCGTGATGACCCAGTATAGGGTTGCGGTCGCTTGAAGCGTACCGTCGCTCGCCGTGACAGTGCTTTCAGCCCAGGTGTCTGTTGTGACAAGTCCGGACAAACGGCCGGTGATGGCATCGAACGACAACCCCGGGGGCAGGCTGTCTATCGCAAAAGTCAGGCCTTGGCCGTCCAGATCGAATGCCGGGATGTCGAAGGACCACGCGTTGGAATCGTCGACGTGCACTTCGATCTCCGCAGGCATCACGGGTGCGGTGTTTTGAGTTCGCTCACCCGCGGCGATCAACAACGGAAGGCCGACGGACGGCGTGCCCTGATCGTTGACGGCAAACAACCAATAGCGACCCGGGATCAGGACGTTGGGGTTGCTTGGGAGGGATAGGCTGTGCACGCCGTTCCCCAGCGCGGAGGCCGACACGGGGATAAAGCGTTGGTCAGTGTTGATCGCGTGCGTCGCGGTCGAGGCGCGCACCAACGAGAACGTCATGGCGCCGGTTGCGTTGCCGGTACTCACAAGAACGTTCTCACCCGCATGCAGCTGGCTCGCAAGGCTGTCGAGTGGTGGTCGCGACGCCAGGCTGCCGTCAGCGTTGTAGAGGTAGGGCGGGTAATAGCGTTGCGCTGTGCGATGGTTGATGCCGCAGTCGCCGCAGAGCCCTCCGCCACCGGACATGACTGAGGCGTCTTCGAGCAGCACTGCCCAGGAGTGGTAGGTGCGCGCGGCACGGGTACTGGCTGCAGCGCGCCAGGTTCCCGTGTCGGGGTTCCAGATTTCGCTTTCGAACACGGCGTACTGATCGCTGAAGACGCGACCCCAGGCTTCGCCACCGACGACCAGCACCTCTCCGGTGGGCAGAACCACGGCGTTGTGGTTGACGCGAGCGTGCTGCATCGAATCGGTCGAAGTCACGACCGGTGTGGCCCCATTGAGGTCGACGGTCACGGCGGTCGCCGTGCCACCAAGCGCATCTCCGAATTCTCCGGTCACGTTGGCGCGGGTCGGGTCGGCGCCCCCCGTGATCAGCAGTTTGCCGGGCTGGTACATGGCCGATGAACCGAACTGGCGATTCCTCGATAAGGCGACACCGGCTGGCTGCATGTTGCCAACACCGTCTGCGTCAAACCAGTGCATGCTCTGTGTCGGGCCCGAGTGGAAGACACGGCCGTCGGGTGCGAGGTGCATGAATGCGTACCATTGCATCTCGCTGACAACACTGGTGATGGCGGCGTTGGCAGCGTTTTGCTCGTTTCTGAGCGGCAACATGCTAGCGCCCGGCAGCTCAGACCAACCTGCGCCGTCGGAATAGCGCTCCGGCGTTTGTTCGGCGTTTTTCGCGAACGTACTGAGCACATCACCGTCCGGCAGCAGCAGGGAGGTGCCATACCACCGCGGATAAGCCATGTTGTCGGCGGTCTGCCAAGTCAGCGAATCCGGGTCGAATATTTGCGTGCTGTCGTTGTTGCTCGGGTTGCCGCCGGACGCGAAAATCCGTCCGTCGGCCATCTGAGCCGTGCCCGAGCAGAACATGTCTTCCTGCGCGATGTTGGCGTCGGTGAACCCACCGGTGTTGATGTCGTATACCGCTGCGAAGGTTCGGTAGGGACCGGGAATGTTGAATTCGTCACGCTCTTTTGCCGACCAGGTCAGGAGCCGGTTGTCGTCCAGCACCGCGACGTGAACCGGCACGAAAGGCCAGCTGATTAGCGGGCCCCATTGACCCATGGTGGCTGAATCGGTCGACGCGTTGGTGCGCTGTTCGAATTGCCAGTATTCGTCGCTGGACGACGCAGCCGCACGGGTCGTGATCAGCGCCCAAGTGGAGTAGCTTCCGCCGGTGATCACCAGGGCCTCGCCGGTCGCCTCCGAGAGGACTCGGTAGTGGGTATTGATCTGATCCAGGTGCCAGAGCTGCGCATTGTCAGGAACAGCAGGCCGGTCCGAGGCCCCGAGGTGGCAAGGTCGGAACGACACCTTGGTGTTGTTGGTTGTCGCGCTGCTGGCTTCCAGGCACTTGCCGTCGTGCGCGCGCCGAATCCGGTACGAATCGTTATCGGGTGTTTTCAGGAAGGTCAGCCGTTGCAGGCTGCTCGCCGAGCAGTTCTGCTGCGTGGCGTGGTCGGACTCAGCGGCTCGATTGCGTTGTGTGTCGAGGCAATAGTTGCTGTGCGCCGAGCGCAGTCGAACCGTGAACTCGCCACCCGCGTCGGTCAGAGCCGCTGTGTCCGGGATAGTGTGATCGACAGTTGGCTGGCTGGCCCACTGAATGCCGAAAACCAGTGCAACACTGACCACACCGGCGGCCAGAGCGCCAACTGGCTGCGTCCAGTGCCCGAGGCGACGTGTCGCGAGGGTGAAGCGATTCGGGTTGTTCATCCCTCGAAGGTATGCAGATCCCGTGCCTCGATGACGGACCCTGTCACGTGGTCACAGAGGGACGAATTCCGCGAATTTGAGGCCGTGTTCCGGTGCTTGTGCCGGGTTATCCGCGCTGGCAATCGGGATGGCGCCCTGACCACCGGGTCGTCTCGTTGCCGCGACAGGCTGTGATGCGAATCCCGGCTGGCTGTGGCCAGGGTATCGACGCGGATATCGCTGCGCGCTGTCGCGGAATACGGCGTAGGATGTCGAGGTCCAACCACCTCAGCACCGGCTTCCGTGACTCTCCGCGCACCCGATAACCGACTCGGCTTGTGGTATATGCTGATCGGTATGTGCCTCTTTGCCTGTACCGATGCACTGGCGAAGTTTCTGACCCAGACGCTGCCGCCAATGCAGGTCGTGTGGCTGCGTCAGAGCGGGTTGTTTCTGGGCGTCATGCTGGTGCTCTGTGTCCGTGGGCGCGAGGTGTTGCGCACCACGCACCTCACGGCTCAAATGACCCGTGGGGCGCTGGCCGCCGTATCAGCGGCGCTGTTTGTCATTGCGGTCAGCCATGTTCCGCTCGCCGATGCCGTGGCCATCACCTTCGTTGCGCCCTTTATCGTGACCGTCATGGGCGCGGTGATTCTGCGCGAGCCCGTGGGAGCGCGCCGATGGGCTGCGGTCATCATCGGCTTCATCGGCACGCTGATCGTGCTTCGGCCCGGCCTCGGCGTGTTACACCCAGCAGCCTTTCTGTTGGTGATTGCCGCAACCGCCTTTGCCATCCGGCAGATTCTCTCGCGTGTGCTCGCGCGCGGCGACCGCACGGTGACAACGGTCGCCTACACCGCCATCGTGTCGTGGAGTCTGCTCGCAATGGCGCAGCCCTTTGTCTGGCAGACACCGACCACGTCGCAGGAAATTCTGCTGTTGATTGCGATGGCCCTGCTTGCGGCGGGCGGTGAGACGCTGGTGATCATGGCACTCGACGCGGCCCAGGCGGTGGTGGTCGCGCCGGTGCAATACGTGTTGCTGATCTGGGGGACGTTTTTCGGTTTCGTGTTGTTTGATCAGCTGCCCGACCGCTGGACGCTGCTCGGTGCGGCGATCATCGTTGTCACCGGCTTGTATATTTTCGACCGCGAGCGCCGTCTTGCGCGTGCGTCTTCGGCTGCTGCCACAGAGACTGGCCGGCGGAACCCTTGAAGGCGCAGCCTGTCTCAGCCAGCCTGAGTATCACCCATTCGCCCCAACCATAGAGACTTCGCCCATGAGTATCCGAGTACTGGCTGCCGCCGCACTGACCGCGCTTGTCGCCTTGCCTGCACAGGCCGCAATCGATGTGGTGTTCGTCGAGAGCGCACCAAAAGACCGCTTTGTAGTCTCGAACACGGGAAACTGCATGCTCGACAATGTGGTCGTAGCGATCGAACTCACCGGCAGCGCGGGTGGCCTGATATTCGACACCACCGGCAACGGCGCCGGCGTCGAGGTGTTCCAGCCGTTCGAGGTGCGCTCGGGTGACGTGTCATTGATCAGCAACGGCACCGTCAACGATGGCGACACGGCTTTGAGCGTGCGGATCAGCCAGTTGGGCGCGGGCGAATCCGCCAGTTTCACCATCGACGTGGACGACACGCTGACCAACAGTGCGCTCGGGCAGATTCGGGTTGCCGGCGCCGAGATAGAAGGTGCGACGGTCGAAATCAGCCAGGGTGGTAGCGCGGCTCAGCTCGGTCGTTTCGGTAGCGACAGCACTGCACAGATCAATCTGACCGATTGCTGATCAGCGGCTGACGCGCACACCGTGCGCGTTGGCCAGCGTGTGATGATCACGTCAGGCAGAATGCTGCCCGTTGCGGATCTCGACCATAACCCCGCAGATAATCAGCACGGTGCCAAGCACTTTGGCCAGTGTGAAGGGCTCGCCGAGCCAGATGCTGCTCGAGGCGATGCCCGACAGGATCTCGGCAGACAGGAGGAAAGTGACCGTCGCCGGTGCGAGGCGCGCGGCGCCCAGAAACGTCAGCACTGTAACCGGCAACACATAGAGACACCCGCAGGCGACGGCAATGCTGAGCGCTAGCGGCCAGTTGACGTTTGCAAACCCCTCGGTGCCGGGTGCGATCCAGGCCACGGCGCCGGCCACCACAATCGCAAAGGCATTGGCGGTAACACCGAGGTCCAGTGCGTTGGGGGTGTCGCTGCTGAATACGATCGCCGCTCCCGCAGACCAGCACACACCCGCCACCAGCGCGATCAGGTCGCCTGCGTTCAAGCCACTGAGGAAGCCCGCGCTGTCGCCGAAAGGGTTCACGATCGCAAGCAGACCAAGCGCGAACAGCAAGAGCGCGAGGCCGGTGCGCCGATCCAGTCGGCGTCCGAACCACTTGCACTCGATCAGGATGCTCCAGGCGGGTGCGAGATAGAAGAGCAGGACGACCCGCGTCACTTCCGTGAAGTTCAGCGCAGCGCCATAGAGCGAGATGGCGATGCCGATGGCGAGCGCGCCGCCGACATGGCGGCGGCTGAGGGCGAGTTGGCCGCGCAACACGCGCCAGACAATCACCGGCAGTATGCCAAGCACCAGCATGAACGCTGCGACTGTGCCGCTTAGGCCCGTTGCCTTGAGCCAGTGCACCGGCACCCAGTAGAGTCCCCACATCAGCGCCGCAACTGTCACGGCGAGCAGGGTCGTTCGATAGGACATGGGCGTCATCGGGTGTCAGTGCTGGCAAATGCTCGAGGCTGCAGGCCACTTTGAAACCACTCGACGAAGCTTGCCATCGAATAGGTCGGCAGACCCGTTGCACGTTGAATGTCGGCAGCATACGGGATCATGTTGGTGCACTCGAGCACGATTGCACCCATGTCGGCGTGCGCGGCTTGCATTTCAAGTGCGGCCTCGACGTTGTCTAGTCGGGCAGCTTCGACATCGAGCTCGAGTTCGTTGTCGAGAATTGCCCGACTGAATTCGCGCTTGCCTTCGGTCGTGCCGATTGGTGTGCCGGCCGGGACAGCCGCTCCCTCGAGGTGTTGGTCCGTCAGAGAGCTTGCCGAGATGGTCAGAATGCCGGCCCGCTTGCTTGGCGGCAAAATGGCGTTGACCAGGCCGACCTGCATCAGTGATGAAGCGGCAACCGGTCGGTCCAGGGCTTCGGCGAGTTCGTGTTGGTAGAGTGCGAGAAACCCGCAATTGGTGGTGATGCCGTCAGCGCCGTGGTCGATCAGGTCCTGCGCGGCGTCGATGAAGGGTTGCAGCATGCCCTTTGCGCCCCCGCGCACCACGTGGTCTGGCGAGGCCCCTTTGACGACTCGGTAGTGCACCGGAAAGGGCCAGGTCAGCGCGTTGCCCATGTCTCCGACAATGCGCGGAAACTGTGCCTCGAGCATCAGAATGCCGACGCTGGCGCCGTAGACGGCCTTGCCACCAGTGGTCTTGGGCGGAGAATGCGGGGTCATGGGCGTGCCGTCACCACAGGTGCTCGAAACAGGGATTGGCCAGTCTTACAGGCCCATCACCATGGTGCAAGGAACTGTCTTGACAGCCTTGACCGGTACCGCGCGAATGGCCGATCAACGGCGGTCTGTCGGGCCATCGGGTCCGAGCGTCGGAAGAGGTGCAGACCACCAGTCAAACGCGTTTTCGTTGTGATTTCGGCTGCGATGCTTTGACCTCGGGGCCGGTCCGGAGCCACGAGACGACTGTGTGCCATTCTGTTAGAGTCGGTGTGTGTGTCGCACGGATAGCGGATGCTCTCTGCTGCTGCTGCACGTTAATCAAACAGGGTTGAGGAAGCATAACCATGAAAAAAACCGCACTGTATTGTGTGACGGCCATTGCCGGCGCGCTCAGTCTCGGCAGCGTGCAAGCGCAGCAGTTCATCTCGATCGGCACCGGTGGTGTGACCGGCGTCTACTACCCGACCGGGGGCGCGATCTGCCGTCTGGTCAACAAGGACCGCAAAGAGCACGGCATCCGCTGCTCGGCCGAATCGACCGGTGGTTCCATCTACAACATCAACACCATTCGCGGTGGCGAACTCGAGTTTGGTGTGGCCCAGTCCGACTGGCAGTTCCACGCCTATAACGGCACGTCGAAATTCGAAGAGCAGGGCGCATTCGAAAACCTGCGCGCCGTGTTCTCGGTTCACCCCGAGCCTGTGACCATCGTGGCGCGTGCCGATGCCGGTATCAGCAACATCTCCGACATCAAGGGCAAGCGACTGAACATCGGCAACCCCGGTTCAGGCACACGTGGCACCTGGGAAGTCATCGAAGAAGCGATGGGCTGGGAGCGTAGCGACCTGAAACTCGCCGCTGAAATGAAGTCGGCCGAAACCGGTCAGGCGATGTGCGACGGCAAGATCGACGCGTACTTCTGGCTGGTGGGTCACCCCTCCGCACTGACACAAGAGTCGCTTGCGACCTGTGACGCGGTGTTGGTCAACGCGACTGGCGATGCGATCGACAAGCTCGTTGCAGACAACCCCTACTACCGCGCGGCAACCATCCCAGCCGGCATGTACAACAACGCCGATGACGTCAGCACCTTCGGTGTCGGTGCGACTTTCGTCTCCAGCGCAGACGTGCCGGAAGAGGTTGTCTACGTTGTGGTGAAGGCGGTCTTCGAAAACTTCGATTCGTTCCGCAAGCTGCACCCCGCGTTTGCAAACCTCAGCGAAGCCGAGATGATCTCTGATTCGCTGTCTGCTCCCTTGCACGATGGCGCGGCGAAGTACTACAAAGAACGCGGCTGGATGTAATCCGTCCGGTTTGATGTGAAGAATGGCCTGGTTTTACCGGGCCATTTTTTTTTCCGTACACTGCACTTGAGCGTGTCGACAGATGGGGTAAAAGCAGATGGCTGATACAGGTCCGGATAACATGCAGGAGTTCGTCGCCGAAATCGATACCGGCGGCCGGAACCCCGCAGGCTTCATAGGCAAGTTGATCGCAACGATCGCGTTCCTGTGGGCCGTCTTCCAGTTGTATATCGCGTCCAATGTGCCGTTCTGGTTGTCTGAAGTGACGGGCATGAGTTGGGTCGTGACCAACTCCAACGCGCGACTCATGCACCTTGCCTTCGGTTTTGTGCTCGCAGCGCTCGCCTACCCCCTGTTCAAATCGAGCTCGCGGGACCACGTTCCCTGGTACGACTGGCTGCTTGCCGCACTCGGTGCCGCATGCTGTCTCTACATTGTCTTTCTGCGCGAAGCCATCGCGGTGCGCGCCGGACTGCCGACGACTGGCGACCTGGTCGCCTCAACCATCGGCCTGCTGGTGCTGGCGGTCGCGGTCTACCGCACCCTGGGCCTGCCGCTGTTGATCGTCGCAAGCGTGTTTGTCGCCTACGTCTTTTTTGGCGATTCGCAATCGCTGCCCGAAACCATTCAGTGGAAAGGCGCCTCCTATGGCAAGGCAATGTGGCACTACTGGATGCAAGGCGAGGGCGTTTTTGGCGTCGCGCTGGGTGTATCTGCCTCCATGATATTTTTGTTTGTGTTATTCGGTGCGCTGCTCGAACGCGCAGGTGCAGGTAACTACTTTATCAAGCTGGCCTTCGGCTCACTTGGCCATTTTCGTGGAGGCCCTGCCAAGGCTGCGGTTGTTGCCTCGGCTCTCAGTGGTATTTACTCCGGTTCATCCATTGCTAACGTAGTCACAACAGGT
>CALDHJ010000364.1 GCA_937941555.1 uncultured Granulosicoccaceae bacterium
GATCATCCAGAACGCGCTGCTCGAGTTCTATTCTGCCGATCCACAAAAACTTGACGGCGGTGCGCTCGGGACCGCCAGCGTCGCAGTCGGTGAGCTCGCGATCGGTGTGCTGCCTTTGCTGACATTCGCGATCGCTGTCGCAACCATCGCGCTGCTGCAATGGGTGTTTTACAGCACCGGCCTCGGACGCGGCTTTCGGGCCGTGTCGGACAACCAGGAAATCGCGCAACTCATGGGTTTCAACAAGGCCCACCTTTTCGGACTTGCCATGGCACTCGCGCTGGTTGTCACGGCGATTGCCGGCATCCTGCTCGGAATGCGCACCAGCTTTGATCCAGCGATCGGCAGCGGCCGACTGATCTTCGGCTTCGAGGCGGTGATCATCGGCGGACTCGGCAGTTTGTGGGGTACCCTGGCGGGCGGCATCATTCTCGGGGTCGCTCAGACCGTCGGTGGCAAGATCGACCCGGGTTTTCAACTGTTGGCAGGCCATATCGTCTTTCTGCTTGTCTTGGCAGTGCGCCCGAACGGTCTCTTCCCGAGGGTGGCGCATTGAACACGATTGAGGTGGTCCGCTCATCGCGCAGCGCCCGTCTGGCGTCGCTGATTGGCCTGGTAGCACTAATCGTTCTGGCCGCAGCCCCGTGGTGGGCTGGCCGGGCAGACATGAGATTGATGGGCGAAGTTTTTCTCTACCTGTCTCTCGCATCGCTCTGGAACCTCATGGCGGGCTACACCGGTCTCGTGTCGGTTGGCCAACAGGCCTTCGTCGGGTTTGGCGGTTACATGCTCTTCGCACTCACGCAGTTCGGCGGCTTGCACCCGGTGGCCGCCGTGCTGGTAGGCGGGTTGCTGGCAGCCGCGTTGTCGGCGCCCATTGCCATTCTGATATTCCGACTGCGAGGCGCTTACTTCGCGATCGGCACCTGGGTCGTGGCAGAAGTATTCAGACTGACTTTCGCCCAAGTCAGCGCGCTCGGCGGCGGTTCCGGAACCTCACTACCCGTGGGCATCGTCAAGTCGCTCGCGTCGAGTCGATCCGGCCGCGAGGCACTGAGCTACTGGCTGGCCCTCGGCGCAGCGGTGGCCGTGATTGGTGCCATCTATTTCTTCCTGCGTTCACGCCGGGGACTCGCGCTGACCGCCATACGCGACAATGAAACCGCGGCCGCCGGCCTCGGCATCGACATCTGGCGCACCAAGCTCGAGGTCTATGTCGTCACTGCGGCCTTCACGGCAGTGATCGGCGGCCTAATATTTCTGCAGAAACTGCGTATCTCGCCCAACGCTGCATTCTCTGTCAACGATTGGACCGCCTTTGTCATATTCATCGTTGTCATCGGCGGTATCGGCACTCTGGAGGGACCGATAATCGGCACGTTGCTGTTTTTCGCGTTGCGCGAAACCCTGGCCGACTACGGCACCGCTTACCTCATCGCGCTTGGCCTCGCGGCGATTGTCATCATGCTGAAGGCACCCAAGGGCCTGTGGGGTCTGGTGCGAGAGCGCTTTGGCATCGAGCTGTTTCCACTCAGCTACCACATCCGACATCGCAACGACAAAGCCGGGTAATCTGACTACCTCAGTACGGCCCACACACCAAACGAGAGCACACCGTGGCACGCAACGCGAAAAACGTCCTCTTCATCATGGCCGATCAATTGCGCTGGGACTACCTCAGTTGCTACGGCGCGACCCACATCGAGACACCGCACCTCGACGCCCTCGCCGCGCGCGGGGTGCGCTTCGACCGCGCCTACGTACAGTCACCGATCTGTGGCCCGAGCCGTATGAGCTTCTACACCGGACGCTATGTGCGAAGTCACGGCTCGACCTGGAACGGCTTCCCGCTGCGGGTCGGTGAGCCGACCCTCGGCGACCACCTGCGTGAATTGGGCGTGAAGTGCTCGCTCGTCGGCAAGACCCACATGACACCCGATATCGCCGGCATGAAACGCCTCGGCATCGAACCCGACAGCACCATTGGCGCGCTGGTCGCAGAATGCGGCTTCGACGTCATGGTGCGTGACGACGGCACCAACCACACCGACTACCCCGGCCGCTGCGCCGAAGACTACGACGCCTACCTGCGCAGCCACGGCATGGGCGGTGAGAACCCCTGGGAAGAATGGGCCAACACTGCCGTCGGCCCGGACGGCGAATGGCTCTCGGGTTGGATGTTGGAGAACGCGCCCTACCCCGCGCGCGTACCGAAAGAACACTCCGAGTCCGCCTGGCTCACCACACGCGGCATCGAATACATCGAGGCTCAGGGGGACCAGCCCTGGCTCTGCCACCTGAGCTACATCAAGCCACACTGGCCCTACCTCGTACCCGCGCCCTACAACGACCTCTACTCAGCAGCTGACCTGCCACCGGTCAACCGCAGCGACGCCGAGCGCGAGACCGATCACCCCCTGATGCAAGCGTGGATCAACATGCGCGTGAGCAAAAGCTTCTCGCGCGACGCGATCCGCGACATCGTCGCACCGGTCTACATGGGGCTGATAAAGGAGCTCGACGACCAGCTGGGCCGGCTCTTCGCGTACCTCGAAGACAGTGGCCGCATGGATGACACCCTGATCGTGTTCTGCTCCGACCACGGTGACAACATGGGCGACCACTGGATGGGTGAGAAAGACTTGTTCCACGATTGCTCCGCACGGGTCCCGCTGATCGTCTACGACCCCCGACCCGCGGCCGACGCGACGCGCGGCACGCGCTGCGAAAAACTCGTCGAAGCCATCGACCTCGCCCCGACCTTCGTCGACTACTACGGCGGTGCACCGCGCCCACACATATTCGAGGGCCGCAACCTGACGCCGCTGCTGCACGGTCAGGACCCCGATTGGCGGCCCTTTGCCGTGTCGGAATACGACTACTCGACGCGCGATGCCCGTCGCGCAGCGGGCGTCGACCAGAACGACGCTCGACTCGTCATGATTTTCGACGGTCGCTGGAAATACGTCCACGTGGAGACCATGCGTCCGCTGTTGTTCGACCTCGACACCGACCCGGATGAGCTCAACGACCTCGGTGCCGACCCGGCCTACAGCGATACCCTGGAGCGTATGCGCAACCTGCATTTCGACTGGACACGACGCCACCACAACCGCATCACGCGCGACGCGGCAACGGTGGAAGCGATGGCTGACGCGCGAGAGCCGCCCGGCATCCTGATCGGCTACGCCAACCGGGCGGAGCTCGAGGCGGACGGCCTGGGCATGCCCTCTCACAGCGACCGCTGACGCGATCAGCTGTGTTCAGACCCGGCGCTGCTCGAGCGCATCAGCTCGACGGCGTGCCCTCGAGCCCGTCCTCGGCGGCGTCGGAGGCCTCGGGTATGCGCATTTCAAACACGTCCCGAACGACGGTGTAGTCGTAGTAGCCCATGCGGGCGATCGGTTCCATGCGCGCGATATCGAGTTTGCCCGACGGCAGAATGACTGCATCGTCAACGTGGATGTGCTCGACACGCCCGAACACCACATCCACCCACCCCACGTTGCTGTTGCCGGGCAATCGGGTCGTCGACAGATAGCGGCACTCGAAATGGCAGGGGCTCTCTGCCACGCGCGATACGGCTGAATGCCGACTTGGCAGCTTGCCAACCCCGGCGCGCTCGAACTCATCGACGTCCGCCGGCACCGCCATCGCCGAGAGATTGACGGCGTCTTTTAGGGCAAAGGTTGCCATGTTCCAGACAAACCAACCGGTCTGCTCGGCGTTGAGGACCGTGTCCTTGCGGCGTCCATCGGGATACTGATTTGCGGCGAACATCACCATCGGTGGATCGAAGGTGAGGTTCTGCCACTGGCTGTACGGGGCAAGGTTGCACACCCCCTCGGGTGAAACGGTCGACAACCACCCGATCGGGCGCGGCACGGTGCAGGATTTGAACGGGTTGAACGCAATGGGGCAGGCATCAACGCCCGGGGCATAGTCCATGACAGTGTCTAGCTCCTGATTGAATCGGTATCGACACAGATAGAGATTGGCAAGGGCGAAACAGCACCCGCTCTTCCGTGGCCATTTTTTACCATACAGCAGCCAGTTCAGCCGGTGTCCCGGCCCTCACACGCCGCGCAGCATCCCTCGACCTCGATCACA
>CALDHJ010000365.1 GCA_937941555.1 uncultured Granulosicoccaceae bacterium
CGGGTTACGAGGTGGTCCCACAGGGCCGCCGCTGACCGACGCCGGGAATCGCGGTATCGCCGGCATTCCCCGAAGTCAGTTGCCAACGGGACGCTGCAACCGCGCCGGGGTGACAGACTGTCAGGTGGCGAGATCGTCGTCGTCGATGCGGTGACCGCGGCTGCGTTTGGCCGCGAGGTAGCGTCGGTTCCAGTCGCTGACAGACGCCACGTGTTTGATCGGTGTGATGTCTTTCAAGCCGTGTGCGGACAAGTCGTTGAGCTTCTTCGGGTTGTTGCTAAGCAGGCGAAAGGGGTTGTGACCCACGAAGTGCTTGATCAGGGTAGCCGCGTCCGAGAAGTCGCGGCTGTCGTCGGGAAGTCCGAGGCTGCGGTTGGCCTGATAGGTGTCTTGTCCGGTGTCCTGCAGCAGGTAGGTTGCCGCTTTCGCCCAGAGACCGATGCCCCGGCCCTCGTGCCCTGCCATGTAGATCACGTACCCGCCGGCCGAATCATCGCCGATGCGTTGCATCGCCGCGTCTAGTTGCGGACCGCAATCGCAGCGTTGTGAGCCAAACACATCGCCCGTGAGGCAATTGGAGTGCACGCGCACCAGAGGATTTTCGCCGGGCTCGCCGACGACCAGCACGCTGTTGACGGCCATCGAGGAGACGAGGTGCGAGAAGAGGTGTTGGCTGCCGTCCTTGCGCAGGTCGCGCGCAAGCGACTCCACGGTCGAAAGCTCGCTCGAGCGGACGGTGGCATACCACTGCACGGTTTGCGAGAACGATGGCAGCTGCATCGGCAGGGGAATCGGGCCCAACAGGTTGATCGCGACGGACTCGGTTTGCAGCGCGTCATCGGGCGACAACAGTTGGCCCTCAGCGTCGATGCGTTTGAAGGTGCCGTCGGCAATCAGGCGTTCGCGGACGGCCGGGTCGAGGTAGGTAAACACGCGCGGGTCAAATGATGTCAGCCAGCACCGCACGCGCCGCGGCGTGGGTCTGGGCGATGTCGTCGTCGCTGTGCGCGCCCGACATGAAGCCCGCCTCGTAGGCGGACGGTGCGAGGTACACGCCCTGTTTCAGCATGCCGGTAAAAAACGCCTTGAAGTGCTCGGCGTTGCAGCGCGTAGCACTTTCGAAACTGTTAACACGATCCTGTTCGGTGAAGAAGAGTCCGAACATCCCACCGACCTGGCTGGTCGTAAACGGCACACCGCAGGCATCGGCACAGCCATGCAGGCCGTCCAGAAAGCCGGTCGTCTTGGCGGTCAAGGCGTCGTGAAATCCCGGTTCGCTGATGATATCCAGGGTTGCAATACCTGCAGCCATCGCAACCGGGTTGCCCGACAAGGTGCCCGCCTGGTAGACCGGGCCGAGTGGGGAGATGTGGTGCATGATGTCGCTGCGACCGCCAAATACCCCAACCGGCATGCCGCCGCCGACGATCTTGCCAAGCGTGGTCAGATCCGGCTTGACGCCGTAGACCGCCTGCGCGCCACCGAGCGCCACGCGAAATCCGGTCATGACCTCATCGAAGATCAGCACTGCACCTGATTGGTCACACACCTCACGCAGGCTTTCGAGAAAACCGGGCTCGGGCGGAATGCAATTCATGTTGCCCGCGATCGGTTCGACAATGACACAGGCGATATCGTCGCCCCGGCTGGCGAACAGCTCGCGTACGCCGTCCGGGTCGTTGAAGGTGAGTGTCAGGGTGTGTTCGGCCAGCTCCGGTGGTACGCCCGGAGAACTCGGCACCCCGAGGGTCAAGGCGCCGGAGCCCGCCTTGACCAGCAGCGAATCGGCGTGGCCGTGGTAACAGCCTTCGAACTTCACAATGGTCGATCGGCCGGTAAAACCACGCGCAAGGCGGATGGCACTCATCGTTGCCTCGGTGCCCGAGCTCACCATGCGCAACAGTTCCATCGAGGGGTAGAGTGCCTGGATGCGTTCGGCGAGGTCGCTCTCGAGTTCGCAGGGTGCACCGAAGCTGAGCCCGCGTTGGGCCGCCTCCGTGACGGCAGCGATCACGTTCGGGTGGGCGTGACCTGCGATCATCGGGCCCCAGGATCCGACGTAGTCGATGTATTGTTGCCCATCGATGTCGTGCAGGTAGGCGCCGCTGGCGCGTTCGATGAAGACGGGTGTGCCGTCGACGGCTCGAAAGGCACGGACGGGGGAATTGACCCCGCCGGGGATGACGCGTTGAGCGCGCTCGAACTGTTCGATGGAGCGTTGCATGGGAATCCGCCGCGAAAACCGGAAGTGTAAACAAGTCCGACTGTCACCGCAGGTCTCTCGCTGCCTGGCTGCGTATCGAACAGGCAGCACGCTGTTGCCGATGGGTGATCAGGTGCGGTTTGCCGCCGGTTGCGGTTCGGTCTTCAGGTACGCGATCGGGCGGATGGCACAAGTCTCGCCGGTGTTTTTTGTGTTTCACGGCAGCCGGGTTCGCCACCGCGTACGTCATCAGCGTCATCGTCCAGAGCGCATTGCGGGAAAAGGTCGCTGGCCAGTGGGATCGAGTGGTGCGCTGTGGGACAATTTTCGGCTGAATCGACAAGAGGTGTTGAAGTTCACATGGCCTACAAGAAATACATGTGCATTGTGTGCGGTTGGATCTACGACGAGGAGAAAGGCTCGCCGGAGGATGGACTGGCACCGGGCACGCGCTGGGACGATGTGCCGCTGAACTGGACCTGCCCCGACTGCGGGGTTGGCAAGGAAGATTTCGAAATGGTCGAGGTGTGAGCATGTCCGATTCACCTGAATTGAGCAGTGTCCTGGCCGGGGATGCTGTGCCGGGCGATTTGGCGCAGTTGATCTGTTGTCTCGCCGAAGCCTGTGCCGGCATCGCCAATGCGGTTGAGCGCGGTTCGCTGAGTGGAACGCTCGGTGCGCTCGAACAGTCGAACGTGCAAGGTGAAACCCAGAAACAACTGGATGTCATCAGCAACGACATGCTGATTGACGCGCTGCGCTCGAGTGGTCTGGCCCGCGGCATCGCCTCGGAAGAAGAGGAACACTCGGTTGCGATTCCCGGTGGAGCCCCCTATCTGGTGCTGTTCGATCCGCTGGACGGTTCGTCGAATATTGATGTCAACGTCACGGTCGGCACCATTTTCTCGATTCTGCCCGCGCCCGGGGACACACCGACAGACAGCGACTTTCTGCAGCCCGGTGATCAGCAGCTCGCCGCGGGCTATGTCGCATACGGTCCGTCGACCTTGTTGGTGCTCAGCACCGGAGACGGGGTGCGGCAGTTCACGCTCGATCGTGCAGGAGGTGTGTTTCGGCTGAGTCACTTGGCGATGGAAGTGCCAAAACAGACCGGCGAGTTTGCGATCAACGCCGCCCGCCAACGCCACTGGCTAACACCGATTGCCGAGTACGTTGCCGACTGCCAGGCGGGTGAGAACGGCCCGCGGGGCCGGGACTTCAACATGCGCTGGATCGCCTCGATGGTGGCGGATGTGCACCGTGTGATGACACGCGGCGGTGTCTTCCTGTACCCCGACGACCACGCGATGCAAGCCGAGGGCAAGGCCGGTAAGCTCCGTTTGATGTACGAGGCCAACCCGATGGGGTTTCTTGCCGAGCAAGCCGGTGGGGCAGCCAGCACCGGGCGCGAACGCATCCTCGCCATCCAACCGGACGGACTGCACCAGCGTGTGCCGGTGGTGATGGGGTCTGCTGAAGAAGTGGCCGAGATCGAATCGCGGTTCGCACGCGGGTGACCTTCTGGCGAGATCAGCCGCTCTCGGCGCTCACGCAGGAGCAATGGGAGTCTCTGTGCGACGGGTGTGGTCGTTGTTGCCTGCACAAGATCGACGACGGGCGCGAGATCGCGTTTACCTGCGTCGCGTGCCGACTGCTCGACATCGACTCGGTGCGCTGTCGGCACTACAGCGAACGCAGTGAGCGTGTACCGGAATGCGTGGTGTTGAGTCCGGACAATCTCGCGCAGACAGCGCCTGCATTGCCCCGTACCTGCGCTTACCGCCTGCTGCACGAGGGCGCGGATTTACCCGATTGGCACCCGCTGGTCAGTGGCGATTCGAATTCTGTCAGAGCGGCGGGGGTTTCGGTCAGCGAGCTGGCAGTTCCGGCATCCCGCGTGCGACGAACAGACTCACTATCGTGCTATGTTACGGATCTGTACACCCCACCCGGTGAATCAGGCTGTTAAACTGTAAGGCCGCTTCGGCGGCAAGTTGTTGCCGCAGTGGCCGGCAAGACGGAACAGAATTTGCAGTTTGTGGGACAGTCCCGAATGGCCATTCCCGGCCCGTTAGACAAAGGCGTTGGAATCTAGTGAGCATTGACAAGGTGATCGACAAACCCGACTCGGACGCTGCCGCCCCGGTAATGGACCGGCGCAAGGGCATTGGGCGTACCGTCGACAAGCTCGTCAACGAACGCCAGAGTGTGTTCGTGACCTTCTGCGAGCTGGCTGGCGTCTCCACCATCGATCTCGAAAGTGCCGAGCGACACACGGTTCGCCCTGAGAAGCTCAACGCCTTCCTCGAGCTTTTGATGGACTATCTCGGTACCTGGCACTTCGAACTCTACCAGCGCATTATCGATGGTCACGAGCGCCGCCGTCTGGTGCTCGATGCCGCGCAGAAGTACTACCCCACCATCGCGGAGACCACCGAATTTCTCGTCGAGTTCAACGACAAGTACGACGGGTATCAGGGCGACGACGATGACGTCGAAGCGCTCGAGGGTGACTTGAGCAAGGTCGGCAAAGCGTTGTCGCTGCGCAGTGATCTCGAAGACAAGGTGCTGGCTGCGCTCCAGGCCTGAGTCCCTGCTGTCCCAATCTTGCGGACTGTTTCGGACTTGCCCGTAACAACCTGATTCTACTCTCCTGTCGCCAGCTCATGAGGGGCGCACCGTGGCTGATCTTGTACTGAAGGC
>CALDHJ010000366.1 GCA_937941555.1 uncultured Granulosicoccaceae bacterium
TTGGCGGGCTAAGCTGACCTCACGCGCACAGGTGCACGATGACGATTTGCGGCCTCGACTTCGGCACGTCCAATTCCACGATCGGTGTGCACACGGATGCTGGCGACACCATGGTTCCGCTTGAGCAGGACGCCACGGGCACCTGGCACAGCACACTGCCCAGCGCCCTCTTTTTCGGCTTCGACGACACCACCATCGATTTCGGCCGCAAGGCCATCGCCCGTTACACCGCGGGCGAACCCGGTCGACTGATGCGTTCGATGAAGAGCATTCTCGGCAGCAGCACCATGGCCGACACCACACAAGTGCTCGGTCGCGCCTACAGCTTCGATGAGATCATCGGACTCTTTGTCGCCCGCTTGCGCACGGCAGCACAGAACACACTGCCCGGCGAGTGCACCGCACTCGACGCGGTGGTGATGGGCCGGCCGGTCTTCTTCAACGACACCAAACCGGATCTCGACAAGGCGGCCGAACAACACCTCGGCGCCATCGCCACCCTCGCCGGATTCAAGGAGGTGTCGTTTCAATACGAGCCCATCGCCGCAGCGCTCGACTACGAAAGCCGTATCGCCAGCGAAGAACTCGCGTTGATCGTCGACATTGGCGGCGGCACGTCGGACTTCACGGTGATCCGACTCTCTCCCGAGCGCCACCACCTGCTCGACCGCGGCGATGATCTGCTCGCCAACCACGGCATCCACCTCGGTGGCACCGATTTCGACCGCAACCTGTCGCTACGCGGTGTCATGGGGGCTTTCGGCCTGGGCTTGCCGATGCGCGACAAGCCCACCATGGACATGCCGAGCTACTACTACCACGACCTCGCAACCTGGCACCGCATTCACCTGTTGTACGAGCGTTCGGTGTTCAATGAGCTGGAACAACTGCTCGGATTGGTCAGCGACAAGATGCCGATCCGGCAGTTGATCTCGCTCTTGAAACGGCGAAAGGGTCATCAGCTTGCCGCCCTGGTGGAAACCGCGAAAATCACGCTCTCCTCGCATGCGACCGCCGAGGTGCCACTCGGCGCGCTCTTCGAGGGCGCGTCCGACGACACCACCGACCCGCGCACCCTGACACAAGCGATGTTGCAAACCGCACTCGAACGCGACGTCGAGCGTATCTTCAGCGCGCTCGACGACGCACTGATCCAGGCCGGGTTGTCTGTCGGCGACATCGACACCGTGTTCACCACCGGCGGCTCGACCGCCTTGCCGCTGATCAAGGCCTGCATCGAAAACACCTTCCCGGACGCCAAGCACGTCGAAGGCGACCTCTACACCAGCGTCGGCAGCGGCTTGCTGACCGAGGCCCGGAAACGCTATCGCTAGCGAGCGTCCCACACCGCCCCTGCTGGCGCGGGTTGCCACCCGGTCGGTTGTCTGCCTCCGGTCGCGCTGACCCAAACCCGATCCGACGTGGGTTAACGCACGCAACCGGATGCGACCAATGCGGCGTACTGATGGGCTAAGCGGTTGACCTGACTGCGCGGCCACCGGTATGTTCGGCATCCGTGTTCCGGTACGCCTCGACATGATCCAAGGCCCGCTACTCCACCCTTGCATTCGCCGCCAGACCGGCTGCGATCTGGTCGGCTCGGCACTCTTCGACTGAGTGTGTGCCCAGCGCGCCTGACGGGCGCTGGGCGTTTGTCCTGACCGGAACGGAGGTTGCCATCGCGTGACCACGGACTCCCCACTTCGCCTCGCCTCCGACATCGGCGGCACCTTCACCGACACCGTCTTGATGCGCGGACAGCAGGTGTTGGCGACCAACAAGACCCTGACGACCCACAGTGCCCCGGCACTCGGCGCACTCGCGGGCGCAGAGCAGGTGTTGCAGGCCTCCGACAGGCCATTCCACGCACTCGATGGACTCGTACACGGCACGACGCTCGCGACCAACGCGCTGATCGAGCGACGGGGCGCGGTGGTCGCCACCGTCACCACGACCGGGTTTCGGGACATTCTCGAGATTGCCTACGAGCGGCGCTACAGCCAGTACGACATCAACCTGCAGAAGCCGGACTTTCTCGTACCCCGGCACCGCCGCTTCACCGTGCCCGAGCGCCTGTCGGTTCGTGGTGACGTGCTGATGCCGCTCACACCGGATGGCGTCGACACCCTGCTGCGCGAGCTCGATGAATCCGATTGCACAGCGGTTGCGGTGTGCTTGCTGCACAGCTATGCCAACCCCGCACACGAACAGCAACTGGCCGACGCCATCGCACGCGAGCGCCCCGAGCTTGCGGTCTCACTCTCGAGCGCAGTCAGCCCGGAGGCGCGCGAGTTCGATCGGCTCTGTACCACCGTCGCCAACGCCTATATCCAACCACTGATGGCGGATTATCTCGGCGATTTTGCTGCCCGATTCACCGCCGCCGGTGTACGCTGTCCGGTGTTGATGATGACCGCTGGCGGAGGCATGTGCACCCTCGACACCGCGCGGCAGTTCCCCGTGCGGCTGGTCGAATCCGGTCCGGCGGGCGGCGCCATTCTCGCGTCGCGCATTGCACACCAGGCTGGTGTGTCGCAGGCGCTGTCGTTTGACATGGGCGGCACCACCGCCAAGCTCTGCCTGATCGACGACACGCCACAAAAGGCCCGGCAATTCGAAATCGCGCGCCAGGCGCGTTTCATCAAGGGCAGCGGCATGCCGGTTCGGATACCGGTCATCGACATGATCGAGATCGGCGCGGGCGGCGGGTCGATAGCCTCGACAGACAGACTCGGTCGATTGCAGCTTGGCCCGGAAAGCGCCGGCAGCGAACCCGGCCCGGCGGCCTTCGGGCGCGGCGGAGACCGGCCTACCGTCACGGACGCCGACCTCACGCTCGGCTACCTCGACGCCGACACCTTTGCCGAGGGACGGTTGAGCCTCGATTCCGGGGCGAGCCGGTCAGTGCTGTTGCGCGACATTGCACCCGCTCTCGGCCTTGCGGGCGACGCGGCAGCCGTCCAGTCGGCGTACGGGGTCAGCCAGGTTGTCGATGAAAACATGGCAAGCGCCGCGCGCATGCACGCGGTCGAATCGGGCAAGGACCTCGGGCAACGC
>CALDHJ010000367.1 GCA_937941555.1 uncultured Granulosicoccaceae bacterium
GTTCGCAAGAGTACGAAATCGAAGCGTGTCTTGTCGGTCTTATCGGGTGATGTCGAGGTGATCCGAATATTGGTGTGATTGCGACGCCAGTCGGCAGTGCGCGGTCGCAGGTAGACAACTTGCCAATCAACCAGCTCCCCATACTCCACGCCACTTACTTCCATTTGGAGCGGCCAAGATGCCGAGCGAAACTCCACGCCGCCGCCGCGGCGCCGGGCGGGCGGAGCGCAAAGCGCGCGCCAGCGGCTCTTTGGCCCAGAGTGCCCCGTACATCACGCGCAAGGTGCCCACCTACGATGTGCTCGATGAAGCGGGCTTGGCACTGATCGAGTCCAATGCCGATACGCTTCTGGACGATGTCGGCATAGAGTTTCGCGAATTTCCCGAGGCGCTCGATCTGTTTCGCGCAGCCGGTGCACGAGTGGAGGGCGAACGCGTGCGATTCCCGCCAGGGATGTGCCGCGAGATCATTCAGCGCAGTGCGCCGAAAACGTTTGTGCAGCATGCGCGCAACCCGGCTCGCAGTGTTCAGATCGGTGGCGATGCAACCGTGTTGGTCCCGGCCTACGGACCGCCGTTCGTATCCGACCTCGACAACGGCAGGCGCTACGGGACGATCGAAGACTTCCGCAATTTCGTGAAGCTCGCCTACATGGCGCCCGGCCTGCACCATTCAGGTGGGACGGTGTGCGAACCGGTGGATTTACCGGTCAACAAGCGTCACTTCGACATGGTGTATAGCCATATCCGATACAGCGACAAGCCCTTCATGGGGTCTGTGACTGCACCGGAACGTGCGCAGGACACGGTCGATATGGCGAAAATTGCCTTCGGTGACAACTACCTCGATCCGGAGACAGGCAAGCCCCGCTGCGTGGTGATCAACCTGATCAATGCCAATTCGCCCATGGTGTTCGACAACACCATGCTCGGTGCGGCCAAAGTCTACGCCGAGAATGGCCAGGCGACGGTGGTGTCGCCTTTCATTCTCGCCGGCGCCATGTCGCCCGTTACCGTTGCGGGCACGGCAGCGCAGATTCTCGCCGAGGCACTTGCCGGGATGGCCTTCGTGCAATTGGTGAACCCGGGAGCACCCACCGTGTTCGGGACCTTTGCCAGTTCCATGAGCATGCAGTCCGGCGCGCCGACCTTCGGCTCACCAGAGCCGGCACTTGTCATGTACGCAGCGGCACAACTGGCGCGCCGTCTCGGTGTGCCGTTTCGTTCGGGTGGCGGATTGTGTGCGTCCAAGTTGCCCGATGCGCAGGCTGCCTATGAAGCGGCCAACACGCTGCAGACAGCGATGCTTGCCGGGGTGAACTTCATGTTACATACGGCGGGCTGGCTCGAAGGCGGGTTGGTCATGAGCTACGAGAAATTCATGATGGATGCAGATCAGGCCGGCATGATCCAGAAGTTTCATGCCGGCATTGATCTCAGCGAAAACGGGCAGGCACTCGATGCGATTCGCGAGACTGGGCCCGGCCAGCACTTCCTCGGCTGCTCGCACACGCAAGCCAACTTTCAGTCCGCGTTCTACAACTCCTCGATTGCGGACAACAACAGCTTCGAGCAGTGGCAGAGTGACGGTGGGCTCGATGCGGCGCAACGCGCGAACCAACGTTGGAAAGCAGCCCTCGACTCCTATGAAGCACCTCCGATCGACCCGGCTGTAGACGAGGCACTGTTGGCCTATATCGCAGAGCGAAAGGCCTCGTTTCCGGATGCGAATTACTGAGTGAGTGTCCCGAGGGTTGGGCGAGCTTGCGGCATTGGAAAAGATAATCTGCCCGATGTCGCACGCTCTTGATACACTCGCGCCGTTGTACCGAGTGGGCCCGGTCGATTCCCGGGTAGCGCGGGCCGCTGTGGCGGCTCGATAGACAGTTCGGGGGCAGCCAGTCAGCTGCATTGTGGGAGAGCGCCCTGTGTCTTCTGAAACCGTTGATCGGCCTCGCCGATATGGATTTTTGCTGGTCCCCAATTTCACGCTGATGCCGTTTGCCGTGGCGCTCGACGCATTACGCGCTGCGAACCGGTGCGCGGCGCAACCGCTCTACCAGTGGTGTACTCTCGGGCTTAGCAGCGGGCCTGTTACCAGCAGTTGCGGGGTGCCGGTATTGCCGGATCAGGCGGTCGACCAGGCCTTTGATGTCGACATTCTCATGGTCTGTGGTGGCATGGACGTCCAGCGTCAATCGACGCCTGCCGTGTTGGCACTCTTGCGGCGGTATGCGGAGCGCAAGATGGTCCTCGGTGGCGTTTGCACGGGTGCCTACCTGCTCGCACGGGCGGGTTTGCTCGATGGCTACCGTTGCACGATCCATTGGGAGAACCTGGCGGGATTGCGCGAGGAATTTCCGAACCTCATCGCGTCACCCAAGATCTTTGAAATCGACCGCGACCGTCAGACCTGTGCCGGTGGCACGGCATCCTTCGACCTGATACTGAACGATATTCGCAATCGGCAAGGGGCCAAGCTTGCCAATGAAGTGTCGGAGTTGCTCATTTGCGAGCGCGTGCGCCAGGACGAAGACCGACAGCGCATGCCGTTGAAACACCGCATCGGATCGGCCCAGCCGAAGCTCACCGAAGCGGTATCTCTGATGGAAGCCAACATCGAAGAGCCGATGACGCTCAGCGAACTCTCGCACCACATCGGTCTGTCACGGCGGCAGCTCGAACGGCTCTTCAAGAAGTACCTCGATATCGTCCCAACCCGCTATTACCTCGAGCTCAGATTGGAGCGGGCGCGGCAGTTGTTGCTGCAAACCAGTTTGCCGATTGTCGAGGTGGCGCTCGCGTGCGGCTTCATTTCCGCACCCCACTTTTCGAAGTGCTACCGCGACGTGTACGGCATCCCGCCGCGGGACGAGCGTCGGCGCGCCGCCGGACTGGAAGCCATCAGTCTGGGCAAGGTGGACGGCGAGCGGTAGCGCTCGCTCTTCTCGCACTGATTGCGCGACGCCTCATCCCGCGTGCACACCCTTGAGCATTTCTACAAAACACTCTGCCGCCCGTCCGAGTGTCCGCTGGCTGTGCAGGACCAGGCCGAGTTCGCGCGTGGCGCCGATGTCTGGCAAGTCGAGTGCGACCAGACTGTCGTCGAGCATGCTTTCGGGAATCAGCGTCCATCCCAGTCCCGCAGCCGCAAGCACCTTGTTGGTCTCGAGGTAGTTTGTCTCCATGACCTTTGGAAGCGACAGATCGAACGCGGTCAGAACGGCATCGGCGACACGTCGCGTGACAGTGCCGCGTGTCGGCAGGATTGCGGTGTGTTCTGCCAGTTGCTGTGTTGCCGGCTGCGCGATCTGTCCAAGCGGGTGATCGGGTGCGACAGCGAAACGGAGGTGATCGAGCCAGATCGGCCGGACCTGCACCCCGCTCGGCGGATTCGGTGGGAGCGTGACGACCGCAAGCTCAAGGGAGTTGTCTGCGACGCGTGCGACGGCGTCCTCTGAATCCATGAGGTGCAAACGCAAGTCGACCTGCGGATATTGCGCGTTGAATGCCCGCAGCAACGGCGGCAGGCGCCGCAGCCCGATGTGGTGACTGGTGGCCAGTTGCAGGCTGCCGGCAATTTTCTGATCCAGGCTGTCGAGGTGGCTCTGGCAG
>CALDHJ010000368.1 GCA_937941555.1 uncultured Granulosicoccaceae bacterium
GCGGCGAACAGTTGTAATTGGAAAGGCTATCTCTGGAGTTTTTAAACGATGCAAAAGGCAATTTTGATTTCAGCGATGGCTGCCACATTGTACGGCTGCGGTATCGCTCCAAAGAACATGGAAGACGTGTGTGATCACGCCAACGCTGACACCTACGGCTACGTAACAGACAGTGGCGCTGGCAAGATCGTGATGACCGGCGGCGGCGACATGCTGCGCACCGGCTACTGGAAAGCCGATAGCGCACACACCGACTGCGAAGGTGCAGCTGCTGTGGCGTCCACGACTACTACAGGCGATACCGACGCTGCCAGCGGCGATGGCGACAGCGATGCCGCAAGTTCGGTTGAGCGCGTCCGCATCGACGCAAGGGTTCTGTTCGGATTCGACAGCGCCGTGCTGACCGACGCCGGCAAGATCGAGCTCGACCTGCTGATCTCGGATATGCAAGCCCTGAGCGAGATTCAGAGCATCCTGGTTGTCGGTCATACCGACAGCATCGGCTCCACCTCGTACAACCAGATGTTGTCCGAGCGACGCGCAGCGAGCGTTGCCGACTATCTCGCAGCGAGCCTTGCAGAGTTGCAAATCAACTCCGAAGGCCGCGGTGAGAGCGAGCCGGTCGCCGACAACGGCACCGCCGAAGGTCGCGAACGCAACCGTCGGGTCGAGGTCTTTGTCGACGGCACCGCCGAAAGCGCCGAGCAGGTCGCCAAGGCCCCGGTTGCCAACAAGATCTCGGAGCTGATCAACAAGCTCACCAACTGAGCTTGATGGCACCGCGTGGGCGCGCACACGGCGCGCACACCGGAGCGATTGCGAGGGCGGCCACTGGCCGCCCTTTTTTGTGGGCCTCACAACCAGCCCCGCTCGGCGAGCGAGGCACTCTCCCCGCGCCCGACAACGAGGTGGTCGAGAACCCGGACGCCCACCAGCGCCAGGGCTTCGCGCAGTGTGCCCGTGATCTGGCGATCCGCTTGGCTGGGTTCGGCACATCCCGAGGGGTGGTTGTGCGCGAGGATCACCGCTGCCGCATTGGCTGCAAGCGCGCGCTTGACGACCTCGCGCGGGTAGACGCTGGCGCAATCAAGGGTGCCGCGAAAGAGCGGCTCGAAGGCGAGCACCCGGTGGCGGTTGTCGAGCCACAAGCAGCCGAAGGACTCGTGCGGCAGGTGCGCCAATTGCGATTGCAGATACCGCTCTGCGACGCGCGGATTGTCCAGCGCACCGCCGGCTTCCAAACCCTGCAACAAAGACCGGCGACTGATCTCGGCACAGGCCTGCAGCAACGCCCAGGTGACCGAGCCGACACCGGGTTGTTGACACAACGCCGCCTCTTCTGCCGCGAGCAGCCGGCTCAGATCGCCGTGCGTCGCGAGCAGCGCCCGCGCGAGTGACAAGGCGCTCTGGCCGCGGCTGCCAGTGCGCAGCACGATAGCCAACAACTCACCGTCGCTGAGCGCACCCGCGCCGCGTGCGACCAGTTTCTCTCGCGGCCGCTCCGATTCCGGCCAATCACTGATTGCCATGTGTCCCTCCCGTTCGCCGAACGCTAACAAACAGCGCCAGCGACCGTGGACGGCTCATCCCCGACCGCCCCCGTTTCAGGCTTGTACCCTCGATATCGATTCAACCCCGATACACACGGACCGCAGATTGCGAGTACGGCCTGACCACAGTGGTAACATTCCACCTATGACAGCTACCCCTAAAACGCGCGTCCTGCTGGGCGTCTCGGGCGGCATCGCCGCCTACAAATCGGCCGAACTCGTGCGCCGGCTCGCCGACGCCGGCTGTGAAGTGCAGGTGGTCATGACCGCCGGTGCCGAGGCCTTCGTCACGCCACTGACCTTCCAGGCGCTCTCGGGTCGCAGCGTGCGCAGTGAGCTCTTCGACCGCGACGCCGAGGCCGCCATGGGCCACATCGAACTCGCGCGCTGGGCCGACCGAATCCTGATCGCGCCCGCGAGCGCGGACCTGCTGGCGCGCCTCGCCGCCGGCATGGCCGACGATCTGCTGACCACCGTGGTGCTGGCATCGTCGGCACCGGTAAGCGTCGCCCCGGCGATGAACCAGCAGATGTTTGCGCACCCGGCTACACAGGCCAACCTCGAGACGCTGCGAGAACGCGGCGTAACCGTACTCGGGCCCGGCAGTGGCGAGCAGGCCTGTGGCGACGTCGGTGCGGGCCGCATGCTCGAACCGGGCGAATTGGTCGACGCCATCACGGCAGAGCGCACAACGGCACTGCGTGGCGTGCGCACGGTGGTGACCGCCGGCCCGACGGTCGAGGCAATCGACCCGGTGCGCTATCTCAGCAACCACAGCAGCGGCAAGATGGGCTATGCCATCGCCGCGGCGCTGGTCGCCGCAGGCAGCGACGTGACTCTGGTCAGCGGCCCGAGCCGGCAGCCCACCCCGGCAGGCGTCAACCGTATCGACGTGCGCTCGGCCGAAGACATGCTCGACGCGGTTGAAGACAATCTGGCGGCCTGTGATCTCTTCATCGCCTGCGCGGCGGTGGCCGACTACCGAATCGCCGAACCGGAAACGCGCAAGATCAAGAAAACCGACGACACGCTGTCGCTGCACCTCGAACGCAACCCCGACATCCTCAAACGCGTTGCCGCCCGCGACAACGCCCCGGTGTGCGTGGGATTCGCCGCAGAAACCAACGACATGGAAAAGCACGCGCGCAGCAAACTCGCGCGCAAGAAGCTTCAACTCATTTGCGCCAACCGCGTTGGCGGCGACCAGAGCGCCTTTGGCGCCGACGACAACGCCCTCGATCTCTGGTGGCCCGACAACGGACACCGCCACCTCGCACGCGCACCCAAGACCACCATCGCGCGGCAACTCGTCGCCCACATCGCAGACCTCTACTTCAGCGCTTAACGCCATGCACAACCTGCAAGTCAAAATCCTCGACCCACGCATTGGTGACACCATTGCACTTCCGGAGTACGCAACACCGGGCTCCGCCGGCCTGGATTTACGCGCCTGCCTGGACGCCGACATCGACCTCCACCCGGGCGAGACCCTGCTGGTGCCGACCGGGCTCGCGGTCCACATCGCCGATCAGTCTCTCGCCGGCATCGTGCTGCCGCGCTCGGGCCTGGGCCACAAGCACGGCATCGTGCTCGGCAACCTCGTCGGTCTTATCGACTCAGACTACCAGGGCCAACTCTTCGTCTCGGCGTGGAACCGGGGCGACACCGCCTACACCCTCAAGGTCGGCGAGCGGCTGGCGCAATTCGTCCTGGTGCCGGTGGTCCAGGCCACGTTTGAAATCGTCGACGGCTTTGACCTGAGCAGCCGCGGCGAGGGTGGCTACGGATCGACCGGGACGCGCTGAGTGACCAATTCCCTGCCAGACGCGAAGCTTTTTCGCGCATACGATATCCGCGGCTGCGCCGAGACCCTGCTCACCCCTGCAGCCGCACGCAGCATTGCCGGCGCCTTTGCGCGCCGCGTTGCGGACACGTCAGAGCGCCGTATCGTGCTGGGGCGCGACGGCCGGCTGACCAGCCCGACTCTACACGCGGTCGTGCGCGACACGCTGGTCGAGGCCGGCTTGCAGGTGCTCGACATTGGCCTGGTGCCAACGCCGGTGTTGTATTTCGCACAACAGCATCTGCGGTGCAAGAATGGCCTGATGATCACCGGCAGCCACAACCCGGCCGGCGACAACGGATTCAAGCTCTGCCTGGACGGCGAACCGTTTTTCGGTGATGCCCTGCGGGCGATGCGCGACGAGATCACCGCGCATCCACCCAAGGCGCCTGGGGGCGCGATCACCGAGCACAACCTCAGCACAGCCTACATCGACGCCGTCGCTAAAAACATCAGGCTGCAACGGCCACTCGCCATCGCGATCGACTGCGGCAACGGCGCTGCCGGCACCGTGGCGGGCGCCCTGTACCGCGCACTCGGTTGCGAGGTCACCGAGCTCTACAGCGAAGTCGACGGCCACTTTCCCAACCACCACCCCGACCCGGCAGTGGCGAGCAACATGGCCGTGCTCGGCGAGACTGTGACCGCCAACGGACTGGACCTCGGCCTCGCGTTCGATGGCGACGGCGACCGCATCGGCTTTCTCGACGAAGGTGGAACTCGGGTCACGGCCGACCGCCAACTGATGCTCTTCGCCGACCACGTGCTCGCACACCACCCCGGCGCACCCGTGGTGTTCGATGTGAAGTGCAGCCGGCGCTTGCCAGCAGTGGTGCGCGCCGCGGGCGGCGTGCCGGTGTTCTGCCGAACCGGTCACGCCAATCTCAAGCGCTGCGTGCACACCCACAACGCACCACTCGCCGGCGAGCTCAGCGGCCACACCGTGTTTGCCGACCGCTGGTTCGCGTTCGATGATGCGCTATACGCCGGCGCGCGACTGATCGAGCTCGCCGCAGCCATACCGGAACCCGCATCGACCCTGTTCGCTCCCTACCCGCAAGATCCGTCAACCGATGAGTTGCTGCTGCCAGTGGACGGTGCCAACCCCCACCGCATCACCGACGATCTGATTGCCGCGAGCGCCTTCGACGACGCCGAGGTGTTCACCCTCGATGGCCTGCGAATCGAGTTCCCGGACGGCTGGGGTCTGGTGCGAGCCTCCAACACGACATCGAGCCTGGTACTGCGATTCGAGGGGGATACCCACGCGTCACTGCACCGTATTCGCGATCGCATCCTCAGCGAACTGCGAGGCGTCGCGCCCGACCTGCCCATTCCCGACCACATCATTCACGCCGACGCGACACAGGCGATCGAGGACTGAACCGTGACCGCTACTCCAAGCGACCTGACCGGCGCTGTACTGAACGAAGCCCTGCCCTACATACGCCAACACGCCGGCAAGACGGTGGTCGTGAAGTACGGCGGCAACGCCATGACCGACGAGACCCTGCAACGCGGCTTCGCGCGCAACATCGCGCTGATGAAACACTGCGGCATCTACCCGGTTGTCGTGCACGGTGGCGGCCCACAGATTGGTGCCATGCTTGCGAGCCTTGATAAAAAATCGCACTTCATCGGCGGGATGCGGGTCACCGACCAGGAAACCATGGCCGTGGTTGAAATGGTGCTCGGTGGACAGGTCAACAAGAGCATCGTCAGCCTGCTGTGCAGTGAAGGCGGCCAAGCCGTCGGCATCACCGGTCGAGACGCCGGCTTCATCCGCGCCGCGAAGATGCACATGGACGATCCCGACAACCCGGGCCAGGCAGCAGACCTCGGCTTTGTCGGGGAAGTGCAGTCGATCGACCCCACCCTGGTGCGCAGCCTGCAACAAGCCGAGTGCATTCCCGTCATCGCCCCGATCGGAGTAGACAGCAACGGCAACCCCTACAACATCAACGCCGACCTCGTCGCCAGCCGTGTCGCCACGGTCATGAGCGCTGACAAGTTGCTGTTGCTCACCAACACACCCGGCATCCTCGACCAGTCGGGCAACCTGCTGACCGGTCTGGGTCGCCAACGCGTGGCCGACCTGATTGCCGACGGCACTATTGCCGGTGGCATGCTGCCGAAGGTGCAGTGCGCGCTGGAGGCAGTGGAAGGTGGGGTCAACGCCGTTCAGATCATCGACGGCAGAGTGGAAAACGCGGTGCTGCTTGAGCTTTTCACCGACAGCGGTGTCGGCACACTGATCCACGCCTGAGCCACGCGTTCAGTTCGGCCAACTCTCGATGAAGAGCCGTGTGGTTAGTGCGAGGGGTTGGACCGGCTGCGCGGCCCGGTCGGCGGGCTCAGCCGCCCGCGAGCTTGGCCTTGCGCTCGGCCATGATCCGCATGTAGCGGGCACGGTCTGCGGCAAAGCCCGCGGCCACGACAGCGCGCTCGAGTTCAGTGTTGGCGATGCGTTCGCCGAGCTTGAGGATGTCGTGATCAAGCGTCACCTTTTCGACCGCCAGCTGCTCTGGAATGTCGAGCTTCTTGCGGCGAAAGTTGCTGATCCGATCGCCGTTGCGCTCGAGCTTGGAGTTTGCGTCAGACCGACGTGAAGTCAGATAGCGAATTTTCTGGTCGAGTGTTTCGAGGCGGAAATCCCGCGCCTGCTCAAGGGCTTCGAGTGACGGGAACGACTCCAGCAGCATCTGGTCTTCACGCTCTTCCCAGGCCAAGAGCGCTGCCGTCTCGGCTTTCTTGCGGGCCTCGACCTCGCGTGCAACCTTCTCCTCTTCCGTCAGCGGCGCTTCCACCTCGCGCAGTGTCAGGCCGCGCTCATTGAGCTCGGTGTGTCCAGCACGGGTTTCCGTTGGCGGCGGCGTCTGGGAATAGATGGTATTCCCCTCGGCATCAGTCCATTTGTACAAACGCGCGTGCACCGGCAGGCTGATCATTGAGATCAGGCCTGTGATCAGGGCAATTGCCCTGAGTCGGTTGCAAACACGCTGTCGGACTCGGTACATAACGCTCGAAAAGTCCAGAGAATCACATAGGTCTGTCTTCTAGCGGCCGCAACCACGAGACTCTTGAACAGCTGTGACACAATCGGGGCCTGCAAACGAGCGAGACCAAGAGGAAGATCCGTGCGCATCGTGTCCCTGAACCTCAATGGCGTACGCTCGGCCGGGCGCAAAGGCGTCTTCGACTGGCTGCCCTCCGTGAATGCCGATTTTGTGTGCTTGCAAGAGGTCCGGGCCCAGACAGACCAGATCGCAGACCCCGTCTACTGGCCTGAGGGTTACCACTGCCACTACCACAGCCCGGAGCGCAAGGGTTACAGCGGCGTCGCGATATTTGCCCGCGCGGCACCGAAAACCACCATCACCACGCTGGGCCATGAGGTGCTCGATGGCGAGGCCCGCTGGGTCGAGTTTCGCTACCCGAACCTGTCCGTCGTGTCACTGTATCTGCCCAGTGGCAGCTCCGGAGACCCACGCCAGGACCTCAAGATGGACTGCCTCGGTTTCCTCGAGGACCACCTGGCGCGCCTCGCGCGGCGCCGTACCCCGACCGTGATCTGCGGCGATTTCAACATTGCCCACACCGAACGCGATATCCGCAACTGGCGCAGCAACCGGAAAAATTCCGGCTTCCTGCCAGAAGAGCGCGCCTGGCTGGACCGGCTCTTCGAACGCCGCCGGTGGGTCGACAGCTTCCGCGAACTCGATCAGCCCGAACACAGCTACACCTGGTGGTCCAATCGTGGCCAGGCCTACACCAACAATGTCGGGTGGCGACTGGACTACCAGATCGTCAGCAAATCCCTGCGCGACGCCGTGAAAGCCACCCACATTCACACCGAACCGCGATTCTCCGATCACGCACCTTATATCGTGGATTACGATTTCGAGGCCCCGCAATGACCGCAGACACCCCCTTGCTGCCCCTGCTCACCCTCCACTGGCGCCGCGTGCTGGCGCTGCTGTTTCTGGGTTTTTCGGCGGGCCTGCCGATCCTGCTGATCTTCAGCACCCTGTCGCTGTGGCTGCGCGAGGCCGGCGTGGAACGCAGCGCCGTGACCTTCTTCAGTTGGGCGGCGCTGGGCTATTCCTTCAAATTCGTCTGGGCCCCGCTAGTCGACACCCTGCCGCTGCCGCTGCTCAGCCGATGGCTCGGTCGCCGGCGCGCCTGGTTGCTGGTGTCCCAGGTCGCGATCATCCTCGCGATTCTCGGCATGGCCGCACAGGACCCGGTCACCGGCGGTCTCGCCGTGCTCGCCATGGCAGCAGTAGCGCTGGGCTTCTCGTCAGCAACCCAGGACATCGTGATCGACGCCTACCGCATCGAAATCGGCGACACGGACGTCCAGGCCCTGCTCTCGGCAACCTATATCGCGGGCTACCGCATCGGCATGCTGGTGGCAGGCGCGGGCGCGCTCTACCTCGCGGCCGGGCTCGGCACCACGAGCGACACCTACGTCTACAGCGCCTGGGCCACAACCTACCAGGCCATGGCCGGTTGCATGCTGATCGGCATCGCGACCACCTTCATGATTGCCGAGCCGACACACCGTGACCAACACAGCGACGGCTACAGCAGCCGCGACTACGCGCGCTTTCTGCTGCTCTTTTTGTGTATCGCCGCCGCCTTCGTCGCGAGCTTTTTCGTGCTCAGCGGACCGATCGACGCACTCAAGGCCACGTGGCACAGCGGCGAGCGCGCGGGTGATGCGGTCAAAAGTTTCGTGTTGGGCACCGGTCGCCTGCTGATTGCACTCGCGGTCGCGCTCGGGGCTGCGCGCACGCTGGTGCGCCTCGGCGCCGTCTCGCACGAAATGCTGCACACGACCTACATCGCACCCGTACTCGACTTCTTCGCGCGCTACGGCCGCCTCGCGCTGTGGCTGCTGGTGCTGATTGGCACCTACCGCATTTCAGACATCGTCATGGGCGCCGTGTCGAACGTGTTCTACGCCGACATGGGATACGACAAGGAGACCATCGCCTCGGTCACCAAGGTGTTCGGGCTGCTCATGACCCTGCTCGGGGGCCTGCTCGGAGGACTTGCCGCCTTGCGTTGGGGTGTGATTCGCATGCTGTTTCTCGGCGCGCTGCTGACGGCGGCAACCAACGTGCTGTTCATGTGGCTCGCCGATGGCGACCCGAGCGTCACCAAACTCGCCATCGTGATCGGGGCCGACAATCTCAGTGCCGGGCTTGCGAGTGCGGCCTTTGTCGCCTGGCTCTCTGCGCTGACCAATATCCAGTTCACCGCCACGCAGTACGCCATCTTCAGCTCGCTGATGACGCTGTTTCCGAAACTCCTCGGCGGTTACTCGGGTGGCATGGTCGACGCCGTGGGGTACAGCAATTTCTTCCTCGGCTCGGCCCTGCTCGGACTGCCGGTGTTGATGTTGATCCTCTGGCTCGCGAAACGGCACGACGTCTGAGCCATGCACAAGCAGCTGGTATTGCTCTGCGGTGTGGTGGCCGCCGCAAGCTCGGTGGTGTTCATCCGCGAAAGTGCGTCCCCGCCGATCATGCTCGCGGCCTGGCGTTGCGGCATCGCCGCTCTGCTGCTGTCACCCCTCGCCATTCGGGCCTGGCAACAGACCCGGCCGCCCCTTGGCGCAGTGGTGCAGTCGGCGTGGTTGCCCGCGACGGTGCTCGCCGTTCACCTGATCGGCTGGAACATCGGCGCCCGCCTGACGCCGGCCGCCAACGCGACCCTGATCGTGTCGATGGTGCCGCTCGCGATGCCCGTGCTCTTGTACCTGATGCTGCGCGAACGCGTCAGCCAGCGCGAGCGGATCGCAACGGCAATAGCAAGCCTCGGACTCGCCGTACTCGCGATCGCGGATTTCGACGCTGATCCGGCGTGGTTGCTCGGGGATGCGATCTGTTTCGGCTCGATGGTGCTGCTCGCGCTCTATCTCGTCTACAGCCGCAAGACCGCCGACAGCATCTCGCTGTGGCTCTATCTCGTGCCGCTCTACGGCATCGCGAGTCTGTTGTGCGCGTTGGTCGGCTGGACGCTCGAAGGCGGCTACTGGCCGGACTCGCCTTACCAGGCGCTGCAACTGCTCGCCATCGGTGCCGTGTCGACCGTGCTCGGCCACTCGATTCTGAACTGGGGCATGCGGGTCTTCAGCGGCCAGCACGTGGCCCTGCTCAGCCTCATGCAGTTCGTCTTTGCCGGTGTGTTCGGCTGGTGGCTCTACAACGAAGTACCAACCTTGGCATTCATTCTCACAGCCTCCGCAATCACGCTCGCCGCCGCCTGGGTCATTCACGCGCCTGACTCCGGCCAACACCGAGCAGGCGGCTGATCGTGCGTTAGCGCAGCGCGAGCAGCTCGGCTGCAATCGCGACACTCGCGTGTTCGAGATTACCGTGGTTGTCGCCGCCGAGCGGGCAGCGAACGCGATCGACAGCCGCAGCAGACACGCCACGCTCCGCCAGTGCCTGCTCAAGCAGCCGACGTTTGTTCGCGCTGCCGACCATGCCGAGTGACTGCAGCTGCGATTGCTGCAGCAGCCGGTGACAGAGATCGATATCGAGGTCGTGGTCGTGGGTCATGATCAGCGCATGGCAGTGATCGGGCACGGGGGTCTCGCCGAGAACGAAGTCTGCCGCGTCGAGTTGCACGGCATTGGCCGGCCAGCTCGTCAGCGACACCGGGCTGCCAAGGGTCAACCACCCGACGCGCAGCGGCGTGTCGGCAAGGCACTCCACCACGCGGTGCGCCAGCACGCCTGCACCGACCACCAGTGCGGTGCGGGCAGGTGTCGCGAAGTGTGCCCGGCCCGCCTGCACGCCACTGGCCTGCACGGACAGCGGCAAGGGGTCAGTGTCGCCTGTCACCTCGACCGCGAGAACCGGTCGATCCAGGTGCAACACAGCGGTATCACCGCGTTCGAGCGCGAGCCGCAAGCCGTCCAGCGCCGGCCGGTCGGCTTGATCGAGAACGCGTAATTGCAGCTCGACAACATGCCCACTCGGGTGCCCCGCCCAGGGGTTCAGGGTGTAGCTGCGGTGTTCAACCGTGCCCGCGGGTTGTGAGAGTGTCTGCTCGCAGGCGTCAAGTACCGCCGCGCGAGCCGAACCGAGATGCAACGCACCCGCCAACCCATGTTCGCCGAAGACGGCAACGGGTCCGACGGGAACGGGCAGCAGGTTCGGGTGCGCGAGCAGGCTGATCAGCAACGCCGGGCGATTGTGCGCCAGCGCATCGAGGGATGCCGAGAGCCAGTGGTTCACGTCGGCGAGACAGCGCGATCCTTGCGGCGGTCAGTGCAGCGTGATCGAGCCATCGGGGGGACTGTCATCGAGTGAGTCGAAGGTGTCGTCAATGTCGTCTTCAAAGTCCGGCTCTGCCGAGGCGTGGTGCAGAATCAGGTGCCACCCGTCGTCGGTGCAGGCGAAGATGTTTGTCGTGAGCATGATGTCCACGAGCTCTCCGTCAACCTCGATTTCCTCACGCACCGTGTGCACCGACAACCGCTCCTCGCGCAAGCAGCGCAGGTCTGTCAGGCGAAAACGCAGGGATTCACCGGTCGAGAAGATCTGCTGCCAACTGTCGGCGATGATCTCGCGCCCCTCGAGGCGCGGCGCACCCGGGTGAATGCAGACCACATCGTCGCTGCCAGACCAGACGTCCATCATGGCGTCGACATCACGGTTCTCGATGGCGACATAAAACGCCATCTCCGCATCTTCGGGGGACTCGTAAACAGGCAAGTTGCAGATCCTCGATTGAGCGGCAACTATAGCGGAGTTGCCCCGTGAACGCATGATGGCGCCAACCCGGAGCGGTGGCGGTTCACGTCCCGATACAGCTCGAATTTGCCGTCAACGGGCACTGCCGCGGCGGCGCCGCTCGGCTTTGAGGGCAGGGCCACCAGAGAGGGTTGGCAGTCAGCCGCGTTTGCGCAGCGACTCGGGCAGGTAGGCGCTCCAGTCGACCGCGCTCTCGCC